>DAOVTM010000192.1 GCA_030633145.1 Desulfobulbaceae bacterium | reverse complement strand
GAAGCAAATGTTAAAACAGATGACTTGCATTATGACCGCTGCTGTAATTGCCGGTTCGGTTGCCACTGCCAGCGCGTCAAGGGATTACGTCTCCATTGTGGGATCCTCCACAGTATATCCTTTTGCCACCACTGTGGCAGAAAATTTTGGCAGGGCAGGAAAATTTAAAACCCCAAAGGTAGAATCAACCGGATCCGGTGGCGGCTTAAAACTGTTCTGTGCCGGAGTTGGTATCTCACATCCTGATATCACCAATGCTTCCAGGCGGATTAAAAAATCTGAATATAATAATTGTCAGGCCAATGGGGTGAAAGATATCATTGAAGTCAAGGTAGGATATGACGGGATTGTGCTGGCTAATGCAAAAAAAGCCGTTTTCATGAAGCTGTCCAGAAAAGACATCTTTCTTGCTCTTGCCAAGCAGGTACCGGATGCCCAAACCGGCAAACTTGTTGCTAACCCATATCAGACCTGGAAGGAGGTGAACCCAGCCCTGCCCAATGACAAGATTGAGGTGCTTGGTCCACCACCTACCTCGGGAACCCGTGATGCCTTTGTCGAGTTGGCCATGGAAGCCGGGGCCAAAACCTTTACTGACCTGAAGGCATTGCAAAAGGCCAAGGGAGAGGAGGTAAAACCTCTAATGGAAAAACTTGGCATCCCGGCAGGGGCATTTAACCCAAAAGGGAAAAAAGTCTTTAAACAGGTTGCCCATTCGATCCGTGAAGATGGTGCCTATATTGAGGCGGGTGAAAATGATAACCTTATTGTGCAGAAGCTGGAAGCCAATCCAAAGGCACTGGGGATTTTCGGCTTTTCCTTCCTTGATCAGAATGAGGACAAGGTACAGGGATCCGAGATTGATGGTTATACGCCAACCTTTGAGGCTATTTCCGATGGCAGTTACCCTGTGTCACGGCCTCTTTTTTTCTATGTGAAAAAAGCGCATGTTTCCGTTATTCCCGGTGTCAAGGGGTACCTTACTGAATTTACCTCTGACAAGGCATGGGGTGAAGAAGGGTATCTTGCCGATAAGGGGATGATTCCCATGCCTGAGGAGGAGCGTGCTAAATTTGCTGCTGATGTGAAAAATCTTACACCTCTTGTATTTAAATAAAGGGGGGCGTGTTCCCATTGCGTTTGTGACTGTGAACGAACTCAAGCAAGTAGGGCGGGAGGTAAGCGAGCCTGCGAGACTCCGTCTGTGGGAACCAGAGTAACTTGGGCTAAAGGATCAGGTTCATTACTTCATAATAATAACATTTCACAATAATAATATTGGGAAACGTCATGATACAAATACTGCAAAATAATACAGCGCAATTGGCAGGTATCAATTCACTCGTTGCTGCCCAACCAGAAGAAACCTCGCAAGCCCCATTATCCAGCAGCGAAATGGTCAATCGAGAAGAAAGAATAACAGCCGGAAATCCGTTTACCGACAACCCGAGAATGACCTGTCGAAATGTCAATGTCTATTATGGCGATAAACCGGCAATCAACGATGTGTCTATAGATATAGCAGAACATGAGGTGCTGGCCATGATCGGCCCGTCCGGTTGTGGTAAATCCACCTTTCTGCGCTGCCTCAACCGTATGAATGACACCATTGATATCTGCCGGGTCACCGGTGATATCAAACTGGACAATATGGATATCTATGGCAAAGATATTGACGTTGTACCACTCCGAGCCCAGGTTGGCATGGTCTTTCAAAAACCGAATCCTTTTCCGAAATCAATCTATGATAATGTAGCTTATGGCCCTAAAATTCACGGCCTGGTTGCCAATAAAACCGAACTTGACCAAGTCATAGAAAATTCACTGATAAAGGCCGGACTCTGGAACGAGGTAAAGGATAGGCTTGATCAACCGGGAACAGGTCTTTCAGGTGGCCAGCAGCAACGGCTCTGTATTGCCCGAGCCATTGCTGTCGGCCCGGAAGTCATTCTCATGGATGAGCCATGCTCCGCCCTTGACCCCATTGCCACTGCCATCATTGAAGAACTGATCGCAGAACTGAAAGAACAGTTTACCATCGTTATTGTGACCCATAACATGCAGCAGGCAGCAAGGGTTTCACAGAGAACAGCGTATTTTCACCTGGGCGACCTGCTGGAAGTCGGACGGACAGACAAACTTTTTACCGCCCCTTCTCATCAGTTAACTGAAGATTATATTACCGGACGGTTTGGATAAAAAACAATCAAAAAGAATTATAGATCGTCTCCTATCCCCGTTTCAAATACACCTCCATCTGGGGAACGGGAATCTTAATCCCCACCTCATTAAACCGGCTGTGAATCATCTTGATCAGGTTATGGGTCTGCCGTCCCCTGTGCCGGGGATCCTTGACCCAGACCAGCAGCTGGAAATGGATGGCTGAGGGGTCAAAGCGGCGCGCCCGTACCCGTGGTTCTGGTTTTTCGGCCAGAGCCTTGTTTTCCAGGGCAACCGTCATCAGGGTTTTTTCTACCAGACGCAGGTCACTGCTGTAGGCAACACCAATATCTATCCGGATCCTGAATCCTTCCACCGGAGCAGACTGGTTGATGATCTTGGAGGTGGACATGACCGAGTTGGGGATAGTAATCAGAATGTCATCCCTGGTCCTGATCTTGGTTGAGCGGATACCCACCTCCACCACCTCGCCCCGTTCCCCTGTGTCCAACAGGATGTAATCACTTACCTTATAGGCGGCATCCACAAACAGGGCAATACCACCGAAAAAGTTTGCCAGGGTGTCCTTGGCTGCCAGAGCAATGGCAATACCGATGATCCCGGCAGAGGCAAACAGGGGGGTCAGGTTGACATTCCAGATGACCAGCCCCCACAAAATACCGGTGAAGAGGATCAGCACCCTGGAGATGTTTTTGATCATGTAGAAGTGGGTCTTGTCGATTTTTTCGACAAGCCAGCCTACATTGCCCTCATTCATGGCTGTAATCTCCCGAATCAGGGAGATCCACCAGACCAGCAGGATCAGGGTGTTGATGATGTTGGGCAGGACAAAGGACCAGGGCGGAACCGGTGTGGGAATAATCAGAACTGCGTGCCAGAACCCAAGGAGAAAAATAGAGATGCAGATCGGTCGATGCACGATCCTGACGATAAATTCATCCACCTCAAACTGGGTACGGATTGCCAGCCGCAGGATGAGGCGGTCAATGAACAGGTCAGCCAGTTTTGCCAGCACCGCATAGGCGCAGATAATGAAAAAACGTTGCCATAGCTGGTACTGTGCGAGTTCATGCAGGTTGTAAGAGATCTGCATCCTGATGATTTCCCAGAGCGTTTCAAAATCCATAATAGCCCGTTATTACAGGTTCAGGAGGTAGAATCCTGTTCAAGAGGTTTGGCCTCGTCGATGAGCATAATGGGTATATTGTCACGAATTTCGTAGAGCAGTTTACAGGAATTGCAGATGAGTCCGTCTTCCTGTTCCGTGAGCTGAACCTTGCCCTTGCATTTGGGGCAGGCAATAATGTCGAGTAGTTCCTGTTTAATCATTGTTGTCTTTGTCTGTTGATGTTAGTGGATGGTGTTGCTGAATATTGATGATAAATATTGATGATAAATATTGAATTAAAGTTGAAATTTATATAAAATTGTACGATCATGTAAAGGGTTGTGAGTGATGCGTGATTAAATACGAGAAAATACATATCACTTACTATTTAATTTCCATAATACGACTATAATAACAGAAGATGCGATTGGCTGCACAAAAAAACAGATAATCGACAAATAAATAAATGAAAAAAAGCATACCGGTTGACCAGGCCGTAGGTATGGTACTGCCGCATGATATCACTGAAATTGTCAAGGATGCGTTCAAGGGTTGCGCCTTTAAAAAGGGTCATATTATCCGTCTGGAGGATGTTGAACACCTGCGCAGGCTGGGTAAGGAACATATCTATGTCCTTGATCTCACAGAAAATGAAGTGCATGAAAATGAGGCTGCCCGTCTTCTTGGCGCAGCCCTGTGCGGAGCGGGAACTGCCAGTGGGAACAAGGTAGTCGAGGGTAAGATATCGATCAAGGCTGCCCGGGACGGTCTGCTAAAGGTAAACAAGGAAGCCCTGCTGCAGTTCAACCTCTTAGGCGAGGTGATGTGTGCCACCCTGCAGACCAATACCCTGGTCAAAGAGGGGGAGCAGGTGGGGGCCAGCCGTCTGATTCCGCTGCTTGGAGAACGAAAACTGGTCAACCAGGCAGTGGCAATTTGCGAGGAAGGAGAAAAAATACTCCGGGTGCTGCCCTTGAAAAAGGTCAGAGCCGGGCTGGTTATCACCGGCAGTGAGGTGTTTTACGGCAGGATTGAGGATAAATTTGAACAGGTGCTGCGCGATAAACTGAAAGATATTGGTTCGGAAGTGACCAGAGTCGGTTTTGCCCCGGATGATCCGGCCAAGATTGCTGCGGAAATAAAGAGTTGTCTGGACGCAGGTGCAGATTTGATTGTGACCTCCGGTGGAATGTCGGTTGATCCTGACGATGTTACTCGGATTGGCATCAAGGAGGCAGGGGCGGAAGATATGGTCTATGGTACCCCTGTCCTGCCCGGAGCCATGTTTCTGCTGGGCAGGATCGGCGAAGTTCCGGTGATCGGTCTGCCTGCCTGTGGTATGTTTCATAATATCACTGTCTTTGACCTGTTGCTACCCCGAGTCCTTACCGGAGAGTCCATAGGGCGGGAAGCAATTGCCGACATGGGGCATGGCGGCTTATGCCGCAACTGTAAGCGGTGTCAGTTTCCGGTCTGTAATTTCGGGAAATAATCAGTAAATTACGCAGATGACGCAGATTAAAAAACAAAAGCCAGGGAAGGGAAGATGAATTGTTACACTATCCGCCTGTTTTTTCTCAGTATCATACTTGTAGTCAGTCAGAGTAGTTTTCTCGGTGCTGCCACCCTGGATCAGAATTTCGGCAATGATGGCCGGGTAGCTGTGGAACTGGGGGTCTATGGCGACCGGGCCAACGCAGTTGTGGTACAGCCGGACGGCAACATCGTGGTGGGTGGCTCCTCCTCCAATGCCGCTGATCTTGATTTTATGCTCTTTCGTCTCACCCCGGATGGTTCCCTTGATCCGGCCTTTAACTATGACGGTACCGTTACCACCGCTATCGGCTATTTTGACGACGAGATTCTTGCCCTGGCTCTGCAACAAGACGGCAAGATCATTGCCGTCGGTTACAGCAGCAACGGCATGGATCGGGATTTTGCCCTGGCTCGTTATAACAGCGACGGCTCCCTTGATCGGCATTTTGGCACCGAGGGAATGATTGTCACAGCCGTGGGTAACAGTCATGACGAGATCACCAGCGTGATCCTGCAGGAAGACGGTAAAATTCTTGTTGCCGGATCAGCTCAGGGAACCGGAGGACGGATTGTGGTACTGGCCAGGTATCTGGCTGATGGAACCGTGGATACGCATTTCGCGGACGACGGCTTTGCCCTTACCGGAGTGGGCAGTGATGCCCAGGCAGAAGATGTGGCTCTGCTGGCTGAAGGGCGAATAGTGGTCTCTGGTTCGTATAGCGAGGAGAACCATACCGGTCTTATGCTGGTAGGTTTTAAGTCTGACGGTTCCCTTGACAGTGGATTTGGCAGGGATGGTATTGCTGTGGCCGCAGACGGCTCCCGTTTCAGCGAAGGATACGGGATGTTTATCCGGCTGGACGATAAAATTCTCGTAGCCGGTTCTGTAGGTGAGGAGGGTGAGCGTGATGCGACCCTGTTTCAGTTCACCGCAGACGGTTCTCCAGACAAAAGTTTTGAGGAGAACGGAGTACTGGTAACTCCTGTGGGGGACGGTGATGATGTCCTCTATGATGTCATTGTTACAGGGGAAATGATCGCAGCCAGTGGTTTTAAAACCGTAGTTGACGGGCGTGAGTTTCTCTTTATAACCTATAAAAACTCTAAGGTTACCATTCAACAGGTGCAAAGCGGGAAGGATGAGAAAGATGCCTGGATACAGATTTCCGAGTTGCAGTACCATGATTCCCTTGAGAAGTACAATGATAGCCCTGATGAAGTCCATCTTATTGCCGACGTGGAGAGTACGGCATTTGACCGGGGCAGTGATACCCCCACTGCCCTGGCAGCAGTCTCGCTGAACAGCTTTGTTGTGGTCGGTGAGAGTGCGGGAAACTATACCTCAAGTGCGGCGGTCAGTAAATACACCACCACGGAAATCAGCCTGGCCGGTACTATGTCCGTCTCTGACGGCAGCAAGTATATCCTCACCTTTGAGCCGTATGATGTGACCCGGACATCGGCTATTATTCCGGTGGAGATCTTGTCCGGGCTGGGTTCAATCTCCCAGCGGGGGGTAGTTTTCAGTACCATGCCCAGTCCGGTACTCAAGGATGATGACAGCTCGGATGGGGGGGATGATGATGATGGTGGGGATGATGATGGTGGTGGGGATGATACTGATGCTCCGGTTATGTCAAATTTGTCACCCGAAGGAACCGTTACCAGTGCGTCTGTAACCTTGAGCTTGACCACAGATATTGCCGCTACCTGTAAATATACCGATTCTGGTGCAGGGATGGATTACAGTTTGATGCAGAGTCAGTTTGATTCCACAGGCGGAGCAAGCCATTCTGAACCTAAGACTCTGTCTGACGGTGCTAAGCAGTATTGGGTCAGATGTAAAAGTACGGCATCTGGAGTGGCTAATACGACTGACGGTGTCATTTTATTTACAGTGCAAATTGATGATGGAGGAGATATAACCCCGCCGGTGATCACAAACACTACCGATTCTGACTTTGATTACGGGCAGACAGTCACCTTGCAGGTCTCTACTGATGAAACTGCGACCTGTAAGTATGATCCCTCCGATTCCGACTACGAATACATGGGAGAATCTTTTTCTGAAAATGACAGCTTGACCCATTCTCAAGTACTTTCACTTGATACGGATCCAGATTACACCTACACATATCGATATTATGTCCGTTGTATGGATAGCTTTGGCAACGTAAGCAGTTCTGGGACAGCGATTGATTTTACTGTAAACTCAAGTGACAGTGATACAAGTCCGCCAACAATCACCAATGGAACCGAGGACTGCTTTACAACTGCGGAAAGCGTAGCCCTGTCAATCACGACCGATGAAAGGGCAACCTGTAAATACGATAATGACGACAGTGTTGCGTATGCTGCAATGTCCGGTTCATTTACAGAACAGGACAGCACGACTCATTCAGCAGATCTCGGGGTTCAGCAAATCAATAATTACGTTTACTACGCACGTTGTGAGGATTTGAGTGGGAACAGTAACAATTCTGGAACAGAAATGAGCTTTTCTGTACAAGTCTCCTGTCTGCCTCCACCTCCTGCTGCTTCTGCTGAAAAAGTGTACCCACATTTTGACCTGGATACCCACCCGAGTTTGTTCCATGCCGCAATGCAGACTGTCGGAGGCGTGTTCATCGGCACAGCCATGGCTGCCGATGATGATGATACAGAAACATCCACTGACGACGAAGAAGATTTCCTTGAAGAGGGGCATACCAGCGAGGGTTCAGGTATAG
>DAOVTM010000136.1 GCA_030633145.1 Desulfobulbaceae bacterium | reverse complement strand
TCGGTCACATGTTTCCGGTCTATCTCGGTTTTCGCGGTGGCAAGGGGGTGGCCACTGGACTGGGGGTATTCCTCTATCTTGCTCCTCAATCTTTACTTATCTGCCTGGTGGTGTTTATTGTTACTGTGGCGGCAAGCGGTTTTGTCTCTCTGGGTTCCCTGTTGGCATCTGCCGCCATCCTGCCCGGGATGTTTTTTTTTGCGGAACCGCTCTGGAAGCTCTCCCTGGCCGGTTTTGTGGTAACAATGATCTGGCTCAAGCATTACCAGAACATTGGGCGGTTGTTAAAAGGGACGGAAAAGAGTTTTAAAAAAGGTAAAAAGAAAAAAGAAGAGCAGGAAGAGTCGACACCATGAACGAAAAAGAATGGCAGGCCATAGAAAAGGCCAGGGAACTCTTTAAGCTGGGCGATCGAGCCACCCTGGGCGAGATTAAACGAGCCTATCATCGGATGTGTAAAAAGTACCACCCGGATGCAACAGCCGACAGTGATAATGTTGAAGTAAATGAGGAGAATGAACGGATAATGTACCAGTTGACCCTCTCCCATGAGCTGCTGATGCGCTATACCAGTGAGTACCGCTTTCCGCTCACCCCCGGCAAGGGAGATGTCTATGATGCCGAGGACTGGTGGATGGATCGTTTTGGTCAGGATCCGCTCTGGGGGAAGGGGAAAAAGCAGGGGTAAACAAAATATCCCTAATCCTCTTCCTCCACCTGGCAGGCATCTTCATCACAGACCGCCTCACAGGTATGGCAGCCGTGGCACTCATCAAGATTGACCACAACCGCCTTATCATCCTTTAGTTCATACACCTCGCCCGGACAGGAATCAACGCACTCGCCGCAGCCGGTACACTTCTCTTCATTTACAGTAATTTTCCACATGGATTACTCCTCTGGGCCGGGGTTCAGACCTCTTTGACCAGGCTGATGTCCCAGGCCTCGGAACGGTTATCGTTAGAGGGGTTGTCAACAATACGGAACTCAAAGATACGGTTTGAATCCAGGAAATAGTAATCCCCTTCCAGGGTTGATTTTGAGAGGTGAAAAAAGACCGTCTCCGGTTTGAGTTCATCCTTGATCCGCCGATAAAAGCGGAAAAAGCCAAAGCCTCGATCCGGGTTAAAATTCGCCACTGTCCCCCGCTGCCACTCACCTTCATCCCGGCCCTCGTTGGCCTGGATGGGCAGCAGTCCGGGGATGAGGAAACCGGAGATATAGGAGTCTGCCACCTCCCGCAGGTCACGGCTGACGTTGTCAAAAGCAATCACATCCACCCGGCAGCCCATATTTTGCAGGGCGGTGACCAGACGGATAAAGTCACCATCCCCGGTGAGAAGGATGATCCGATCCAGGTTGCGAGCCTGGAGCAGGGCATCAATGGCAAGATCCATATCCGCATTGGCCTTGGTGGTCACATTGCCCTCTTCATCAGTATAGCGGCGTACATATTTTTTGATGATTTTGAAGCCGCACTGGCGGAGAATGTCGTGGTAATAATAAACCTTTTGCCGGTACTCAGGATCCTTGCTAGTGCGTTCCCGGTCTTCGGCAAGGTAGCAGTTGGCTCGGAGCATGGTTGCGTGACCACTGTTGGCAAGGTCCACCAGCACATCGTAACGCATACCGTAGCCGCCACTCATCTTAATGTTTTCTGCGTCAACGTAAATTCCTGTTTTTAACATGTTTTTATTTTTTTTAAAATTTGTAGTTTAAGTTAATGGTTCTGAACTGATAAACATTGTTTTCACCACAGAGGACACAGAGTTCACAGAGAAAAATAAAGAATTTTCAAATCGGTAACTCTGTGATCTCTGCGTTCATCTGTGTAACCTGCGGATCATTCCCACTCAATGGTAGAAGGCGGCTTGGAGGAGATATCATACACCACCCGGTTTACTCCCCGAACCTCGTTAATAATCCGGGTGGAGATCCGGCCAAGCAGGTCATAGGGAAGCTGCGACCAGTCTGCGGTCATGGCATCACGACTGTCAACGGCACGGATGGCGATGACATTTTCATACGTCCGACCATCCCCCATCACCCCCACAGTCTGGATGGGCAACAGCACTGCAAAGGATTGCCAGACCTTACGGTACCAGCCAGCTTTCTTCATCTCATCCAGGACAATAACGTCGGCCTGGCGCAGGATATGAAGCCGCTCACCGCTGACCTCGCCCATGATGCGAATGCCAAGACCGGGCCCAGGAAAGGGCTGCCGGTAAATTGCCTCCTCAGGCAGTCCCAGCTCCAAACCCAGTTCACGCACCTCATCCTTGAACAGCTCCCGCAGCGGTTCAATCAGCTCCATTTGCATCTGCTCGGGCAGGCCGCCTACGTTATGGTGCGATTTGATCGGTGCCTGACCACGAAAGACCACGGATTCGATCACGTCAGGATACAGGGTTCCCTGGGCCAGATACTTGATCTTGCCAAGTTTATTGGCCTCTTCTTCGAAGATCTTGATAAAACCGTACCCGATCCGTTTACGTTTTACCTCTGGGTCAACGATCCCGTCCAGTTGTTCAAGAAAGTAGTCTTCTGCGTCCACATCAATGACTGTCAGGTCAGTCTTTTCTCGAAAAAAACGGAGAATCGACTCGCTCTCACCGGTTCGCATCAAGCCGTTGTTGACATAGATGCAGGTGAGGCGATTGCCAATGGCCCGATGCACCATGGCTGCGACTACCGAGGAGTCCACCCCGCCGGATAGGGCGCAGATGACTTGCTCATCACCGACTTTTTCCCTGACCTCAGCCACGGTTGCCTCGATAAAGGAGTGCATGGTCCAGGTCGGCTCACAGTTACAGAGGCCGAAAATGAAATTGCGCAGCACATCCGTGCCGATAAGGGTATGAGCCACCTCGGGATGAAACTGAACCGCAACAAAGGGCTTCTTTTCATGGCGCAGAGCAGCAAGGGGGGAGTGATTGGAGGTGGCAGTGGCAACAAAGCCGGGCGCAACAGCTTCAATGCGGTCTCCGTGGCTCATCCAGACCTGATAGTCGTGCGGATCGGTTTCCATGCCCGCAAAGAGACCGGCTGTATAGCTGATCTTCAGCTCTGCCTTACCAAACTCCCTTTTTTCTGCTTGCTCTACCCGACCCCCTAGCTGCTGCATCATCAACTGGGCTCCGTAGCAGATTCCCAGTACCGGTACGCCAAGCTCAAACAGACCCGGATCAGAGATGGGTGCGTCCTCGTCATAGACCGAGGCCGGGCCGCCGGACAGGACAATCCCGGTGGGCTGCATTGCCTTCAGTTCTGCCAGGGGCAGGGTGTAGGGATGGATCTCGGAATATACCTTCTGCTCACGGATACGGCGGGCAATGAGCTGGGTGGTTTGGGAGCCGAAATCGAGGATTATTATTTTGTCGTTGTGTAAAGTCATTGTAATAACAGATGGTTGATGATTGATAATGAAAAATAATGAATATTCTCATCCGTATCCAGTCGTCTGTGCTTGCCCCGGCAGCTCTAAGCGTGTTGACTGGTTATGCTTTTAGTATCCGGTATAAGCGTTTTAATTGCGTAATAACAGTCGGCATGGATATTGGACGGGTAAATGAACCACCATGAGCGATGGAGTTGCGCTCTTTGTAGTAATCAGAAACCAAGGTGTAGTCTGAGGCACCTTTTTTTGTCAACAAGGCCAACCTTTTCTTAAACGGATAATTAACACTTGAAGATGATGGCAGTATATCCCAGGCAGCACGCTGCCGCCATGATTGTATTGATGCTTGTTTCTTTATGATCAACTCTGTGCTTTGTATTCTTATGCGATCCTCAAGTCGAGAAAACATGAAAAGAAAATACGCCTGATCGTTTAGTTTACGTTTACGTTGGTATTGTTGCTCTTTGTTGTTCCAGCCCTTACTTCTGGCTTCAAATTCGATGCTTGAATAGCGATTGTCAATTTCGTTAAAAAGAGCTTCCAATTCATCAAATACACGCATGTTCAATGGACCAGTTGTTCAATAAAGTTTGTATTGAATGGTTCTCCCTTTCCTTTGTTTTTAGATGAAAATACTTTCCAGTTGGGAAAAGTGTCATCATCACCTGTATCAACCAAAGTATATGCACCTTCCTGTGTAAGAATGTCAATACGCCCTTTAGCACCAACAACCCATAAACCAACTGGTTTGAATGTAGCTTTTAATTGTTTTGCGATAAATAAATCAAATATTGGCACTTTTTTGGGCGGAATCCCATACTTTTCCATTAGTTCTTCACGCATAAGCATCATTTGATCAGTTTTGTACTCCACTTCCGGCTCATTTTTGAGTGTCTCTTCTATCTGTGAGTAAAGTTGTTCCACTTTTTTTATCCACCCATCAGAACATTTATCTATATACTTTTTATCGATTTTATTTTTTTCAGACATTTGAGAATACCTCCCTTGCGCAAGAGCATAACAGCTTCCAGACATGTGTCAGCGTATAGATTAGTAATATTAGGGCAATAAAAAAGATCGGCGTACCAAGCCATCCCGGATGAACGGATGCAACCCTGGCCAATGCCTCCCATCCTGAACTACCGCCACTGTAAAACGAGAGCATGGTCAGAAGTCCCCGTATATCAGCGTAAAGATACACTATAAACAGCAATGTACCAATAAAATAAGCCATCCGTGCTGAGCATTGTCGTACACTATCATAAATGAACAATAAGAAAAACGGAAAACTGAGGCTGATATACCAGGTACAGGTGGTTGACTGCCCCCATGCCATGGTTGACTGCAGGTAATGCCAGCCCAGGGCCAGGCTGGTAAAAAAGACGCTGGAACAACAGAGCAGGGATATCTCCCCTGCGGCACCACACTGTTGTCTGTATGGTGGGGTTGTTTCTGAAGGAATATTTTTTTCCAGAAAACTATATCCCCACATAAAGAGACTGAAAAGTATCAGAATTCCTGAGATGTTGCTGATATCCCGCACCCGAAGAAAACTCCAGCCACCCACCCAGATAAAATCCCTGGACCACATCAGGAAAATATCCCGCAGCACGGGTGCCTCGGAAATCAGACCCAGGATATCAAAAAAAGACTTGTTGTTACTGCTGTTGATGGTTGCCTCCAGCATCACGAAAAGCATTCCATAATGCTCCAGATTGAAGAGGAAATAATCTTTCAAAACAATGACCGCCATCACCACTGCAGTGGAGAACATATAGACCATCTCTTTGCCGGAAAGTTCTTTTTTATACCAGGAAAGCAGGAGGCAGCTTGCCCAGAAGGGAAAGAGGATGGCAGATGTCAATTTTGCCCAGCAGGAAATACCAATCAGGATCCCTACAACCGCAGACATGATGTAACTTTTTCGGTAATAGGGTAGAAATCCAATGATTATAACTATGGTACCGGTCATGATCGCAAAGGCATCATTGGCAACTCGGCAGCTGTTAATCAGGAGAAGCGGCTGACTGACGAGGAGGAGACCGATGACAGCGGCATGTTTTTTTTCAATGTTCAGATGATTGAGCAGCCAGAGGATCATGCTCAGGGACAGGGCAATACAGGCAAGGTTTATGATGCGCAGGGTATATATTTTGTTGAGGATTTGATCTTCATTGGCAAACAGTTGCGCCACCGGAAGCATGATGCGGTAATAGAGCGAACCGTGCTGAGCCTGGTAGAGCGGCACGTCGTCATGATAGGGATTATAGCGCGCGCCTGGAAAATCAGGATCATAAAAGGTCTTATAATCAGCAGATCCAGTGGCTGCTGTCTGTTCAAGCATGGTGCCGGGGACGGGAAACTGTACCAACTGCTCCAGAAGTAGCGGCGATACCATGGATTGATTCAGTACAGGGCGTTCATTATGCTCGTCAAGATAGGAAAGATAGGCCAGGTGCTGGTACTCGTCCCAACCCTCAAGCGGGGGGATGACAGTGAGATAGACAACCCCCTTGAGTAAAAAAATAGCTATGAGTAATACAGAAAAAAATTGCCAGTTATCACTTGGCGCAACAGACACCCCGCAGAGATGATTCCTGTAAAGCGTCTGTATCTCCCCGATGAGCCTCTCTGCAGATACCCAAAAGAGGTACCCCAGGAAAAAAAGGACTATGATTATTTTGAGCAATTAGCCCGCTCCCCTGTCGCCTTACTCCTCATGCCTCATCCCTCATGCTTCACTCCTCTACCCTGTAGTTAGGAGCCTCACGGGTGATAATAACATCATGGACATGGGATTCACGCAGCCCGGCAGCGGAGATACGGACAAATTTGGCTCGTTTATGCAGCTCGGAGATATTTTTGGCTCCGGTATAGCCCATCCCGGAACGAAGCCCGCCCAGCAGTTGATAGATCATCTCGGAGAGGGAGCCGCGAAAGGGAACCTTGCCCTCAATGCCTTCCGGCACCAGTTTAGAGGATTCACTCTCCTTTTTTTGAAAATAACGGTCACTGGAACCCTTTTTCATGGCTCCCAGCGAACCCATTCCCCGGTATCCCTTGTATTTACGGCCTTGAAAGAGAAAGGTCTCGCCTGGAGTCTCATCAGTACCGGCAAAGAGAGAGCCGATCATAACTGAGTTGGCTCCAATGCCGATGGCCTTGCAGATATCACCGGAAAACTTGATCCCGCCGTCGGCAATGATGGGGATACCCCTTGCATTGCCCACTTTGGCGCAGTTTTGCAGGGCCGTCAACTGGGGAACCCCCACCCCGGCCACGATGCGGGTGGTACAGATGGAACCTGGTCCCACCCCGACCTTAACTGCGTTGGCACCGGCATCTATGAGAGCCGCCGTTCCCTCACCTGTGGCGACATTACCGGCAATCACCGACAGATTTGGCCAGGCAGCCTTGACTTCACGCACAGCCTGCAGGATACCTGCGGAATGGCCGTGCGCCGAATCCAGGACTATTACATCCACCCCGGCATTGATCAGGGCCTGGGTGCGTTCCTCCAGTTCATCGCCCACCCCGATGGCGGCTCCGGCCAGGAGGCGACCGATAGCGTCTTTGGCTGAATGGGGATATTTTTTAATCTTTTCAATGTCCTTGATGGTGATTAAACCTTTGAGGTTACCCCGCTCATCCACCACCAGTAGTTTTTCAATCCGGTGTTCATGGAGCAGCCCCTTGCAATGCTCCAGGCCGATTCCTTCCCTGACCGTAACCAGGTTTTTACTGGTCATCACGTCCTGTACCCGCAGGGTGTCGTCGGAGACAAAGCGCAGGTCACGATTAGTGACGATGCCCACCAGTTTGTCTCCGTTCAGCACCGGCAGACCGGAGATTTTATAGCTGCTCATGATAGCCTGGACTTCGCCGACACTCTGGTATTCTGTCACTGTGACCGGGTCGATGATCATCCCGGATTCTGACTTTTTGACCCGTTCCACTTCCCTGGCCTGTTCTTCAATGGACATGTTTTTATGGATGATGCCGATGCCGCCTTCACGCGCCATGCAGATGGCGGTGCGGTGTTCGGTGACCGAGTCCATGGCAGCCGATACCAGGGGGGAGTTGAGACAGACCGTGTCTGTGAGCATGGTGACAAGTGAGACCTCGGAGGGGAGAATTTCCGAGGCGGACGGCACCAGGAGAACGTCATCAAAGGTATATGCAGGGGGGATGTTCTGATCGAACATTTTTACTCCTTATTTTTTGAATAATTAATAACAAATAATTTAACTCTGATTACCTGTAATAGCAATCAGAATTATGCAATCAGAATTATGCAATCACAATTATGATGCAGGAACAATTCTAATTTCAAAGAGTAACGGCCACAGCTTACCGGTTACAAACAATCGGTCGTTATGCTGGTCATACATTATCCCGTTGAGGACATTAGTCTTCCCTGTACCGGGTAGATGTCCGCGCAGACTGGCAAGGTCAATCCTGCCAACCACCCGACCGTCAACAGGGTCAATCATTACAATATCGTTCGTCTGCCAGACATTAGCATAGACCAGCCCCTTGATGTACTCCAGCTCATTGAGACGGACAATCGAGCCTGTATGATCATAAACGGTTATCCGTTTTTTGACATCAAGGGTATCCGGGTCTAAAAAATAGAGGCTTGCCGAACCATCGCTGGCAATGAGCTGTTGGTTATCATGGGTAAGCCCCCAGCCCTGCCTGGGATAGTGCCATGTCTTCAGGAGGGAGAAATCCAACTTATCATAGCAATAGACCCTGTTGTTTTTCCAGGTAAGCTGATAGATTGTATCTTGGAAAACCGTGATACCCTCGGCAAAGATTTTCCAGGGGTAGGTTGTAATTTGCTCAATATTGCCGCTTTCTATATTCACTCGGCGCAGGGAGGAACGACCGTTTTTTCCAGTGCCTTCATACATTATCCCCTGATCCCAGACCAGTCCCTGGGTAAAGGCATCGGGGTCATGGGGGAAGGTGTTGACCAGGAGATAGGAATAGCGGACAGGGGGCTGGGTATCTGAACAGGCTGCCAGAGGCAGGAGGAGAAAAATAATGAGAAACAGCACTGGTTTTGCTTGTCTGAATCCCGTATCCATTTTACGTATCATCTTTATATTTTATGGTTACATTGGTGAACCCACTGGTTCCCATGCTCCAGGTAAGCGAGTCTGCCATAAAATTTTAGCAGGATACCATTTTACATTCGTCTGAATACATCCACCAAGGATAATACAATCAAGGCAAGGTTACAAGTCTTGGCGAGAATCTGCTTGAACAGGTTTGAGATCCATAAATGACTGGATTTAAATATAACCCGCAACTTGACAGCGACACTATCCTTGCCCAATCCGTTGTCAATAAATTAATTCCTCTGCCTGGAAACCTTCTGGAGAATAAATATCACATCTTCCATTCCAAGCTGATTATCACGGTTGACATCGGCACCGCTGTGAATGGTTTCGCTGGGGGATGTGCCGGTCACCATCTGCAGGATGAGGATGGCATCAGCCAGGTTGACTTGACCGTCATTGTTGGCATCGCCGTCAACCGGATCAGCATAGGGGCCGACCGTAAAGGTGGTAATGGCGGTGACAAAGTTGATCACCTCACCTGAATTCATAGAGCGGTATTTACCGGACAGGCTGATGACATGGGTGTCACCTTCCAGCGCATTCTGGTCAACATTAAAGGTGACAATGCCGACGCTGCCGGAGGAACCGCTGGGCGCAAAACCGTTGATAAAAACCTTGGTGCTTGTGCCGTTGGGATGAGAGTAGTTATAGTTATTGCTCTCCACCTGGGGAGCCGAGCCAAAGGGTTCGCTCGGGTAGTAGTCATGGCGGGCAAACCAGTAAGAGGTTGCAAGGGTCAGGGTGTTGCCGGTGGCAATGTTGAGTTCCAGGCTGAAACGCTCCACGTCGGACGGATCACTGATGGTTACTACTGCCGCTGCAACGCCTCCGACCGGAGCCTGGGTGACACCAAGCTGGATGTCAGGCGCAGCCTATGAGAATACCGGTTGAAGGATGGCAATAAACAGAATCAGAGACAAGGTTGTCCAGTCATGGGTG
>DAOVTM010000405.1 GCA_030633145.1 Desulfobulbaceae bacterium | reverse complement strand
GCAGCCCGAGTGGTCTTTTGGGTGGAGAAAACAAAGCCATGTTAAGTATCAATGTTCCTGCTGAGGGAGTGGAATTGTCTTTTTGGGTAAAACGACGCTATAACCCTGCAGCTTCTTCATATAATCAGCAATCTGCCTGGCTGGAGACTAAGTGCGGTGCTACTCTGTTGCATACTTTTTATGATGGTGACTATAATGACAGCCAATGGGTACAGTTTACACTGGATCTAACTCCATGGGCAGGAACTGATGTCAAGCTGATCGTTAAACAGTGGAATAGTAGCAACAGTTATTATGAATGGACATATCTTGATGACATTACGATAACCAATGACAGTGGCAACACTTACCCGTTACCTGCTGTTAATTTTCTGCTACTCAGCAAGTAGAGCTGATGTGAGATTTATACTAAACACCCACAGGTCTGAAGCCGGTGGGTTTATTACACGACTGAAAGTCGGGGTACGTGTCAACGACCCGTTGTAACCATACATATACTCTTACCCATCCCGCAAAGAAAGCGAAATCCGCTTCCTATCCAGATCCACCTCCAGCACCCGAACCACAACCTGCTGCCCCAGCTTAACCACCTCAGCCGGATCTTTCACAAACCGGTCAGCCAACTGGCTGATATGAATCAGTCCGTCCTGATGTACCCCCACATCCACAAAGGCTCCAAACTTGGTCACATTGGTGACAATGCCAGGCAGGCGCATTTCAGCGACCAGATCATCCATGCTGTTCACTCCGTCGGCAAAGCTGAAGCTCGTAAATTCAGGCCGGGGATCACGCCCTGGTTTGGCAAGCTCTTTAAAGATATCCTCCAGGGTGGGCAGGCCAACGGAATCTCCGATGTAATCGTGCAGATTAATCTTTTCCCTAAGCTGTTCACTTTTCATCAACTCTTTGACAGTACAGCCCAGGTCACCGGCCATCTTTTCAACCATCTTATACCGTTCCGGATGGACTGCGGAATCATCCAGCGGATTTTTAGCCCCGTGGATACGGAGAAACCCGGCACACTGCTCAAAAGCCCTGGCACCAAGTCGGGTGACCTTTAACAGCTCCTTTCTGCTGGTAAAGGCACCATGCTCATCCCGATGGGCAATGATATTTGCCGCCAGCACCGATCCCAGCCCTGAAACATAAGTAAAAAGTTCCAGGGAACCGGAGTTTACTTCCACCCCAACCGAGTTGACGCAACTGATAACCACATCATCCAGCCCTTTTTTCAGTTCTGTCTGGTTCACGTCATGCTGGTACTGGCCCACCCCGATGGATTTGGGATCAAGCTTGACCAGCTCGGACAGGGGATCTTGCAGACGACGGCCAATGGAAACCGCTCCCCGTACTGTGAGGTCAAGATCGGGAAACTCCTGCCGGGCCGCATCTGAGGCGGAATAGATCGAAGCACCGCTCTCATTGACCATGGTGATAAGCGTTTTTGTATCCTTCAATACCAGCCCCTGGAGAAAGGACTCTGTCTCACGTCCGGCAGTGCCGTTGCCCACAGCAATGGCCTCAATGCGGTATTTGCGGCATAATTCCCCCACCTTTTGCCCAGCCTCCTCCTGTTGCTTTCTGCCCAGGGTGGGATAGATGGTGCTATGATGGAGCAGGTTTCCCTGCTCGCTCAGGCAGACCAGTTTGGCCCCGGTTCGGAAGCCCGGATCAAGAGCCATGACCCGTTTCTGCCCCAGGGGCGGAGCCAACAGCAGTTCCCGCATGTTATCACAGAATACCTTGATGGCCTCCTGATCTGCTCTTTCCTTGAGCGCGGTGCGCAGTTCCTTTTCAAGGGAGGGACGGAGCAGCCTTTTGTAACTGTCTGCTGCTGCCAGCCGCACCTGTTCATGCAAAGATTTACCAGAAGACAGGTGCCGATGGATGATCCCCATGGATGCGTCATCATCCGGCCTGACCGTCACACGCAGCACCTTTTCACCTTCACCACGAAACATAGCCAGCAAGCGATGACCGGGTGCCTTGCGAGCCTGTTCCTGCCAGTCAAAATAATCCCGATACTTGGCACCCTCCTCCTGCTTCTTTTTCACCACCCTGGAACTGATAACCGCCTTATTGATAAAAAGGCTGCGCAGTCCTGCCCGAATCTCCTGATCTTCATTGAGCCATTCAGCAATTATATCTCTGGCACCGGCCAGGGCATCATCTTTTGTGGCAACACCTTTTTCCGGGTCAATATAATCAGCAGCAGCTATTTGGATATTTCCAGCAAAATTTCCGGCAAACAGTTCCTTGGCCAGAGGCTCCAGCCCCTGCTCTCTGGCAGTTGCCGCCTTGGTTTTACGTTTTTGTTTATAGGGCAGATAGAGGTCTTCCAGGCTAGCAGGATCAGCAGCCTTGTGTATGGCCGTCTCCAGTTCTGCGGTTAACAGCTCCCGGCTTGCAAGGGAATCGATAATAACCCGCCGCCGCTTGTCCAGGGACGCAAGTACAGCGAGTTGATCCCGAACAGCAGCAACCTGAACCTCATCAAGGGAACCAGTCTGCTCTTTGCGGTATCTGGAAATAAAAGGGACTGTTGCCCCCTCTGCCAACAGCCTGGCTGTAGATTGTACCTGATGAGAGGTGATCCCGAGATCACGGGCAACAGAGGTATGGTAAATACTCATCAATCCCCCACAACCTTATATTCATCAAAATAAACAACACTGTCCGCCTTGGTCCACAGACCGACTTTGCCGGACACCGACTCCGGCAGTTTATGGCCTAAATACTGCTTGCCGTTCACATATCCCCTGACCTGATTCCCTTTGACTTTCAACTTGAGGTCATGCCATTTTTTAGAGGGGGTGACAACATCACGAACCCAGCTGATAGAGGTTCGTTTGCCGTGTTTAAAACGCCATAACACCAGGTTATTTTCCAGGGGATTGGCCCGCAGGGCGTAATAATCACCATTGGGTTTAAGGTCAAAGAGGATACCCGCTCCCTGGTCAATCCTGCCCGCAATCCCTTTGAAACGAACCGTGATTTCGCCGTTGCTGAAATTATCCACCTGTTGGCAGACCGCAAAGGGGTAATAGGCATAAGCCTTGACGTTATCGAGAAATTCAGCGTATCGCTCGCCATACAGAGCCTTGGCCTTGTCAGCCAGACCGGCAGAGGCATTGCCCCGGCTCCACTTGCGGCCATCAACGACCAGTACCTTGTTTTCCTTGTTGTTTTCCCGGTCTATACCGATGATCCAGTTGCCCACTGCCGGGGCAAAGGAGATTGGCATGGCTCCGACTGTTTCCTGGGAAAAGTCATCCAGGGTGGAATTTGATTTTTTTGTTTCTTCGGCCTTTATTTCTCCGGCAAAGGCCGTGGATACAATGGTGGGGCCTGGTTTTACTGTTTTAGCTGGTAAATATTCCATTTGAGCCGGGGCTGTTGACCAGCTGAAATACTTTTGATAGACAAAGCCACCTGTGACAGCACAGGCGATGATTACCAAGGCCGTCAGGATGGTTTTTTTATTGTTTTTCCTGCATTTCTTCATTTCTTTCTAACTCCTCTTATTTGTGTAATTATTTGTGTAATTATTTAGTCTCGTTCCCACGCTCCTGCGTGGGAACGAATATGGACGCTCCTGCGTCCTGCACCAGCCGCTGGAGCGGCAAATTAAGGTTCCCACTGACGGAGTCTCGCAGGCTCGCTTACCTGGAGCAGGGGAACCCGGGAACCGTAGGCGCATCCCGTCATATCAGACTATATCAGCAGCCCCTTTTACTCCACGACAATTGCCTCAATCTCGCTGCCATCGGTCAAGAGAAGGTATGATTGCAGTTTAGGCAGACGTTTGATATTTTCAAGGCATAAATACTCTTTAATCTGCTTGATTCCTTTTGC
>DAOVTM010000251.1 GCA_030633145.1 Desulfobulbaceae bacterium | reverse complement strand
CAAGTTAATTGCCGGTCTCCGTGACAATCTTGTGAAAAAACAGCAGAGTCTGCTCTTTGTTAATCGCCGGGGGTTTTCCTCCTCCATGCTCTGCCGGGAGTGCGGCCATGTTATCAGCTGTCGTCACTGCAAGGTTTCTTTGACTTTACACCGCCAGCGTAACCGTTTAATCTGCCATTATTGCGGCTATTCGCTTAATCCCAAGGTGATCTGCCCGGAATGTCAATCAAGTTCAGTGGTGGGGATGGGAGTCGGCTCTGAGCGGATTGAAGCTGAGGTACGGGAGTTGTTTCCTTCTGCCAGAGTTGCGAGGCTGGATAGCGATACCAGTAGAGATCGAAAAAAATACCTGACTGTGCTGCAACAGGTGCGGGAACACGAGATCGACATCCTTATCGGAACCCAGATGATTGCCAAGGGACTCCATTTTCCCAAGATGACCTTGGTGGGCGTGGTCTGGGCAGACAGCGGTTTGGGGATGCCCGACTATAAGGCCGCAGAACGTTCCTTTCAGCTGTTGGCTCAGGTAACCGGCAGGGCAGGGCGGGGCGAGCATCCGGGACGGGTGATTATCCAGACCTATCAGCCGCAGCATTATGTGATTGAGTTTGCCAGAAAGCATGAATATGAAAAGCTTTATGAGCAGGAGGTTATGCAGCGTGAGGGGCTTGGGTATCCCCCTTTTGGCAGGCTGGTCAATATAAAACTCAGCAGTGAAAAAGAGTTGGAGGTTGCCCAGACAGGTAAACAGGTGGCTGAGTATTTACGGTCTGTTGTTGGGGCTGGAAAGGGAAAAATAGAAATCCTTGGCCCGGCTCCGGCACCGCTTTCCATGCTGCGCAATCGGTATCGCTGGCAGCTGTTGCTGAAGAGCAGTGAACCTGCCCGGCTCCATCAACTCTGTGTACTGTTGCTTGGGGAACAACAAAAACTCTGCGCTGCCAATGTGCGGATGGGGATTGATGTTGACCCGGAGAATATGATGTAGGGAAGGGGAGACAAATAACTTGTAATCTGAAGTTTCCTGATTGTTTTTGGCATCCTTCATTTCCCGGTTGACACTTTTCGCACAATCTGGTTCCCAAGCTCCAGCTTGGGAACCAGGAAATGTGCGGATGGGGAGCCGCCAAGGTCAACGTAGAGGATCATGACATAACGACCGTCAGACTGGGTGGTGGTGAGATCCAAGATATTGATTCCCTGGTCTTTGCAGAATTTTGTCACCGTTGCCACAAAGCCGATGCGGTCTGCACCGTCCGCAGTCAGGACGTACCAGTTGTCCCTGTTATCGGATTTATCCGGGGTACCAGCATACACTTCTTGAGAAAAGTGAAGCCCTAAGCCAGGTTGACGTTCTTCATAGTATTCTATCGCAGCAAAAAATTCTTCTTCTGCATCTTCATAAAAGTTAAACTTCATTGAGAGAATTTTGCGTTTATTTTTCCGAAAACTTTTTTACCTGGGATTAATTTTTTTTTCCCTTTTCAAGTAGTTCACACCTGACCACAACCTCTTTTGCCCAGGCTTGATCAATTTCTTTCTGTGCAGGTAAATGAGTATTTTGAATTAATATATCTATCAGATGTAACTGGTCGTCAATCGGGAGGCCAAGAGCCTGTTTATACACTCTTTTAGCAAGAGCAGTCATGGTGTACCTCTTTAGTTATTGGATGAGATATTTCAAAAGTCATTCGCTCCAGATCAATAATCATCCAGTTATCAATCAGAGGTGATTCCATGGAGAGAAGAAGTTTGCAGGTCTCAGCAACCTGTAAACCTGCAACAACCTGTACTGTGCAGGAAAGCACTGAGGGAGTGTATTCTTCCCTGTCCGGTTGTTCCGCATACAGGTCATGGATCAGGGAGCCGCCCCCGGACTGCACTCCAACCTGTCCGTGCCACTGAAAAACTGCCCCGTGTACCAGAGGGAGGGATTTTCTCTGCTGATTACAGAGGTCAGCGAGTGCTAAACGTCCCTGTTGATTATCCAGACAGTCAACCACCACTTGGGTGTCGGGAAAAAGCTGTTCCGGCACGTCCTGGAAGCGGCTGGTCACTGGTACAACCCTGGTTCTATCGTGTATCCGACTGACCTGTTCTGCGGCAACCTCAGCCTTATACCTGCCCAGAGAAGCGGTGGTCGCATACAGCTGACGGTTGAGGTTGGAACGGCTGAAACAATCAAGGTCGCAGATCCGCAATGTACCGACACCAAGCCGGGCAAGCCCATCAATAACAAAGCCGCCCAGACCGCCACAGCCGATAACCGAGACCGTGGCTCCCTGAAGCATCTGCTGCTGCTCCAGGGAGATGGAACCTATATTGCGGCTAAATTCGCCCTCAACCACCACCGATCCTGGGAAAAACTGCCAGCACATCCCCTTCAGTCAGGCAGGAGTCAGCAGCAGCATGGCGGTTATTGACCATAATCACCCCCACATCCTCCAGATCAAGGCCCAGAGAGGTTATGACCTCCCCGGGAGATGTGCCTTCGTCAAAAAAATCAGACACCCTTTTTTTAAAGCGGCCATCACGAAAATAGGCAAAGAGCTTGATGGTAATTTTCATTGGTCTGTTCTCCTGGTTCCCAAGCTCCTGCTCGAAGTCTGCGCTTATCTGGGAACCAGAGTAAAAAAGTTAGACGAAATAGTTACACAAAAGATTAGAAATCCCAAAAGGTATCCAGTTCCTCATCCGTAAAATCCCAGATCACATTATGGGGTGCAATGGGTTCCTCACTGAAGAATTCAGGCAGCCGGTCATCCTTGTTGGTAAACCCGGCAGCAAGGTTAAATTCGTGTTCGGTCTTGAGGATGGATATACCCAGGGCCGTCACATCATCTGCGGTCAGGCCGATGCCGAAACGGGCGTTGAGCATGTCAACAAGTGCGGGCAGACAGGTTGCATCATCCAGAGCAGCAAAGGCGATAAACAGACACATGCCAGTGGAGTCAATGGCAGCAGTGGCGATTTGCAGGTTGCGGGAGAGTTCCACCTGCCCTTCCTTGGAGAGCGGATCAACCGTACCGCCCACCCCCAGAATATTGGTGGCAATAGTGTAGCCCATGGTGTGATCTGCGCCTTGGGTGGAGGTGGCATAGGTAATACCAATCCCCTTAATGGCTCTGGGGTCATAAGCGGGAATGGCCTGATTCTTGACTACCGGTACTCGGGTAACCCCATAGGCTCGACCCACCGAACCGGCTCCGCTGCCGATAATCCGGCCAAGACCAGTACCTGCCAGAACCTCATCTTTGAGGATGCGACAGAATTCTGCACCGTCACCGAATTCCAGCACCTCGGCCTCCATGGCAACGCCCATGGCAACCGAAGTCTCAATGCTATCAATTCCCATGTCATCCATCATGCTGTCTGCCTCGGCAATATGATCCAGGTTGTCCACGCAGCAGTCCGCGCCCATGGCCCAAATGGACTCATACTCAAAACCGGAGGTCTTGTACTTTTTGTTCATATCGTTGTAAATCTGTGAACACTGGATAACGCAGCCCTTATGGCAGTTGTGTTTGGGCTTGCCTTCACGCTCGACAATGGTGTCGTGCATGGTCTCGCCGCTGATCTCCTCATGCCCATCAAACTGACCCGAGGTGAAGTTGCGGGTGGGCAGGCCGCCTGCCTCGTTGATGATGTTGACCAGCACGTTGGTACCGTACTGCCCCAGGGCCTGACTGATGGGGTTGTCCACCAGAGCCTTTGTAAAAACGCGGTTGGCAGCGGTGAACGCCTCGGGATCGGCAATAGCAACCTTGTTGTCAGTGGGAGCCAGAGCAATGAACTTGATTTGCTTGGAACCCATAACCGCACCCAGTCCGCCGCGACCGCAGGAACGAAGGTGGGAGTCAGGATCCTTGATGGAGATATTGGCACTCGCCATCTTCATTTCACCGGCCTGGCCAATGGAGATGACCCCGAATTTCTCGCCAAGACGGGAGGCGACCGTTTCAACTATGGCAAAGTTGCCCTTGCCGACCAGCTCTGTCTCCTCGTTTATGGTGATTCCCTTATCATTGAGAACCAGGTTATACCAGTTGTCTTTTGTGGAAGGCATACCTTCAATTATAATTGCCTTACAGCCCAGTTTTGCCAGCATTGCCGCAGCAGTTCCGCCTGCGTTGGATTCTTTGATGGTGCCGGTCAGAGGACTTTTTGCCCCGCAGGAGATCCGACCAGAGTTTGCCGCTGTGGTGCCTGAGAGCAGACCTGGGGCAATGACCAGCTTGTTGTGACTGCCCAGCGGGTGGCAGGTTGGTTCTACTTCCGCTGCTACAATGTTAGAGGTAAGGCCGCGCCCCCCATGACCCTGTAAATTCTCTGGAACATCTTCAACAGTAGTGGTCAAAGTTGTCATATTGACACGATAAATCTTGTCAGCCATCTGGTTCTCTCCCGGGGTAGTTGTTTTAAAAAATTGAGCTATTCGGTTTATCTTGGTGCGCACAGCACACCCTACAGGGAAGGTAT
The DNA here is from genome assembly GCA_030633145.1 of Desulfobulbaceae bacterium. Classification (GTDB taxonomy): domain Bacteria; phylum Desulfobacterota; class Desulfobulbia; order Desulfobulbales; family Desulfobulbaceae; genus DAOVTM01. The sequence continues at coordinate 1,548 of DAOVTM010000251.1, read as the reverse complement.
GGAGTAGGGTGTGCTGTGCGCATCTTTTAGGGATAATTTCAAATGAATATATTAATTGGGACGTTCTTCCGTAGTACCCAGCACCTTTGCGGAAATCTCTTTCTTGACCGCCTCATCAGGCTCTGGTTCCTTCCAGCTGATAAACTGTTCCAGCACCCGCATATAGTCGCCGTTATCCTTCTTACACAGGTCACAGATCGACTCTGCCTGATCCCGGTACATGATAACCTTACTGGCCGGTTCTCCGTCCAGGGCAACTGCGGCCATTTTTCGGCAGCCGCAGTTCAGCCGGATAACAGCCACCCCAACGGCATCAGGGCTGCCCTCAATAATGCCTTCAACCATGGCCTGTTCGCCCTGGACTGTGGGTCTTGTGAATGTCTGTTCTTCTTTTTTGGTACTCATCATTTTAGTGGTAAGAATTTATTAAAATTTATTTATGAAAATGGCAGTAAGCCTGCTCATCTTTGTATTAATCAACGGAGCTATACTATTATGATCTACGCAGGATGGTCAAGGGAAACTATGTATATGAACTGTCTGCCATTGATAATGTTCATTATTCAGCAGCTTCAACCGCCATAATCGCTGCATGCTGTACCTGCCGGTTATTGCTGATATGGCATTTTCGTGACACTTTTACATTCCTGCAAAAAAAAAAATTCTATGCAAAAGTGGATATTTCGTTGCAAGAGAATGATTTTCCGAGAAAAATAAAAAATCATAAAAAAACTGCCCTATCACTATATGATAAACCGGGTATGGTATGGTGACCAATAGATAAATAAGAAATCAACGGCTATTAAGATTAAGACTGACCATGATTGATGTGCATTTTCAAATTCAGGCAGGGATATCAAGGTTACTCACTATGTTAATTTTATAATAATTATTAATTTTATAATAATAAAAAGCAAGGCAAAACGATATGCAAGCATATACAGAACGATTCGTGCATTTTACCGGTCATCAGCCTCATCCATGGCAACAGGAACTGGGTGAAATACAGGAGTGTCAAAACCGACTGATTCGCATACCAACTGGAATGGGCAAAACACTTGGCGTGTTGACGGCTTGGCTTTATCATCGGCTTGAACGTCAGGATGAAACCTGGCCACGCCGCCTTGTCTGGTGTCTGCCCATGCGAGTTCTGGTAGAACAGACATTCAGGGAATCCATGGAAATTCTTGAGTCTCAGGGATTGTTATGGCAGGAAGAGCAGCATGATCATACGGGTAAGGTTGGCGTTCACCTACTCATGGGCGGTGAAGATGACGGCTCATGGAGATATTACCCCGAACATCCCGCTATTTTAATCGGCACCCAGGACATGCTGCTCTCCCGCGCCTTGAATCGTGGATACGGCAGCCCAAGGGGACGTTGGCCCATGGAATACGCGCTCCTTCATACTGATGCCCTGTGGGTTATGGATGAAGTGCAGCTCATGGATGTCGGTCTTGCCACCTCTGTGCAACTCCAGGCATTTCGGGAACATCAGAGAGAGTGTTCAGGGAAACTGTCTCGCACCTGGTGGATGAGTGCTACTCT
>DAOVTM010000397.1 GCA_030633145.1 Desulfobulbaceae bacterium | reverse complement strand
GATGAGTTAGTGTGCAGAATAAAGGTGTCCAGGGCTGAGAAATTTTATATCCCCTGAGCATAAGGCAGCATTAAACGACTGTAATAGGAGGTTTTATGAAGGTTCTGGTTATTGGTTCCGGTGGCAGGGAACATGCACTGGTCTGGAAATTAAGCCAGTCAGAAAAGGTAAAGTCCATTTACTGCGCTCCTGGAAACGCCGGAATAAAAAAGCTGGCAACCTGTGTCAAGATCAAGGCCAATGATATTGATGCCCTGCTGAAATACGCCCTGAAGGAAAAAATCGATTTGACAGTGGTCGGCCCGGAAGACCCGTTGACGGACGGCATTGTTGACCGCTTTGAAGCGCAGGGCTTACGCATCTTTGGACCCAGTGCAGCCGCTGCCGAGTTGGAAGGCAGCAAGGTATTCAGCAAAGATTTTCTCAAAAAATATAACATCCCCAGTGCTGCCTATAAGGTATTTACTAAACCGGGGCCAGCTAAAAAATATATCAGCAAGATCGGAGCGCCCTGCGTGGTCAAGGCGGACGGCCTGGCTGCGGGGAAGGGAGTTATCGTTGCCCAGACGGTTTCCGAGGCCAAGGATGCGGTCAACCTGATAATGAAGGACATGGCCTTTGGCGAGGCGGGTAATAAACTGATCGTGGAGGAGTTCCTCCAGGGTGAAGAGGCCTCCTTTATTGCCTTTGTGGACGGCGAGACTGTGCTGCCTCTGCCCTCCTCCCAGGATCACAAGGCCGTATTTGAAGGCGACCGCGGCCCCAATACCGGCGGCATGGGAGCCTATTCTCCGGCTCCGGTCATGGACGATAAGATGACCATGCGGGTAATGAATGAGGTCATGCTGCCCACAGTGCGAGGCATGGCGGAAGAGGGCAGGCCGTTCAAGGGAATGCTCTATGCCGGGATGATGATCAGCCACGACCGCATTGATGTGCTGGAGTTCAACTGCCGCTTTGGTGATCCGGAATGTCAACCTCTGCTGATGCGTCTGCAGACCGATCTGGTGGATATCCTGGAAAACAGTATTGACGGCACCCTCAATGAAATTGAGCTGGCCGTTGATAACAGACCTACTGTCTGCGTGGTCATGGCCTCCCAGGGCTATCCGGCCAGTTACGAGACTGGCAGGGGAATCACCGGCCTTCTCACCGCCTCCAAGATGAAGGACGTGATGGTTTTTCATGCCGGAACCACCATTGAAAATCGAAGAACCGTGACTGCCGGGGGCAGGGTGCTTGGGGTTACGGCCATAGACAGCAGCATTGGCAAGGCTCTGGATCGGGCCTATAAAGCAGTGGATAAAATCAAGTGGAAAGGAGCGTTTTTTCGCAGTGATATTGGGCATCGCGCTCTCTGTCGTCAGCAGAAGAACTGCGGCCCGGTGGTGGGCATTGTGATGGGTTCTGACTCTGATCTGCCGATTATGGAGGCAGCAGCTGATTTCCTCAAATCCGTGGACATCAAGTACGAGGTCACCATCTCTTCTGCCCACCGTACACCGGAACAGGCATCGGAGTATGCGCGTACCGCAGCAGAGCGGGGCTTGAAAATCATCATTGCCGGAGCAGGTATGGCCGCCCATCTTGCCGGGGTTCTGGCCGCCCATACCAATCTTCCAGTTATCGGGGTGCCTATTGATGCGTCTCCTTTAAATGGTCTGGACGCACTGCTGTCCACTGTGCAGATGCCGCCGGGAATCCCGGTTGCGACCATGGGTATTGGTAAATCCGGAGCCAAAAACGCAGCAGTGCTTGCCACCAGAATACTGGCCACTGGGGATCCCAGCCTGACCTCCGCCCTTGAGGAACATTGCCGTTCCATGGCAGAGCAGGTGGCTCTGAAGAATGAAGCACTTAAGGGGTGACAGGAGCCAGAAGCCAGAAGACAGAAACCAGAGGCAGTCCAGGGTGCGCCGTGTGCACGGGGAAGATGATGAAGCGATCAAAGAGGCGGTCTGGCTGCTACAACAGGGGGGCCTGATAGCCTTTCCCACTGAGACCTATTATGGCCTGGGGGTGGATCCCTTTAACCGGCAGGCTCTGCAGCGTTTATTTACCGTAAAGCAGCGAACAACGGATAAAGCGGTGCTGGTGCTGGTGGAAGATCAAACCCAGGCTCTGCAATTGGCTCAGTCAATCCCTCATCCTCTGCAAAAATTGATCGCCGCCTTTTGGCCCGGCCCACTGACCCTGGTCTGTCCCGCACGCCCGGAACTGCCAGCACTGCTGACCGGCAATACCGGAACCATCGGTATCCGCCAGTCGTCCCATCCGCTTGCTGGCCGTCTGTTGCGTGCGGTTGCTGATCCGGTCACCGCTACCAGTACCAACCGCTCTGGAAACGTCCCCGCAACTACTGCTACGGAAGTAGAGCAGGTATTTGGATCGGAAATTGATCTTATATTGGACGGAGGCACCACCCCTGGTGGTCAGGGATCCACCCTGGTAGGATACGACCGGGAGCTTGTCTGTCTCCGGGAGGGTAAAATACCCTTTGCGGAGATTGTCAAATAACAAAAATTGTCAAATAACATAACCTGCATTATACTAGTCAACATGGAAACAATACCCCAACAGCCCTTGGTCGGCTGCAAACCTAAGATAGATTATCCATGCGTCTGGCAGTACAAGGTCATCTGTATGGATAAGGACGCGGTGCAAAGCACCATTTCCGATCATCTTGGTGATGCGCCTTACTCTCTGTCTAAATCACGCCAATCCAGTGGCGGAAAATATATCAGCATGAACCTGGAGGTGACTGTGTATAGTGACTATCACCGGCTGCGCATCTATCAGGTGATCGGTGATCATGAGGCAGTCAAGGTTGTTCTCTGACTTAAATATTACGAGGCAATAAAGAAAATATTGTGAGCAACGAAATCAACAAGGCAGTACAGGAGGCAGCACCGGAATTTGACTCCAAGGTGGTTCCTGCCATGCGGGAGGCCATTGTCATGGTGCAGATGGTTCTGTACCGACATTTGCGGGAGGATATCCAGACCCGCTACCAGGACTGGTCAGATCAAAAAAAGACATGGATGGCCGGAGCAGTGGTCAACAACCTGTTTGGCACAGAGGCGGCTGATCCAGAGGTGGGACGCTTTGCCAGCGAGCATCGCCAACTCATTGAAGAGGAACTGCGTGAACTGAACAGCCGTATGGGCGACCTGGTACCCATTTTCACCGATGCCCTGCGTATGCAGACCATCTGCGACAATCAGGAGGGAATCCACTCCATCTCCAGCCTGCTCATGGCTAAGGAACTGGGGCTGCTGGAGGAGGAACGGGTACTGCCCATGCCCTCTACCTTTATGATAGCAGTGCGTAAACTGGGTGCAGAAAACGGTCTGGTTGAAGCTGCGGAGATGGAGGCGGATGAGCAAAAAAATAATGAGCAAAATGAGAATGGGCAAAAAGGAAATGGGCAAGATTAAGGTTGACAAAACCCTGAAAACCGACGGAACCATCAGCAAGGTCTATCAGGTCGGGCAGAAGAGCAGGATACCGCTGCCCCTGTTCACCGGCGGGGTCTCTGCCGGTTTTCCTTCACCTGCGGAAGATTATGCAGAGCGTAAACTGGATCTTAACGAGTTGTTAATTTCCAACCAGGCCGCTACTTTTTTTGTCCGGGTGGACGGTGACTCCATGATCGGTGCCGGTATTCGGCACGATGATATTCTGGTCGTTGATCGAGCCAGGGAGGCAAAGAGCGGAGATATCGTCATTGCCGTTCTGGAGGACGAACTGACGGTTAAACGCCTTATCCTGGAAGGGGATCACGGTCGCCTGGTTGCGGAAAATCCCGATTATCCCTCCATTGAAATCAGTAATGACAACGGCTGCCAGATCTGGGGCGTTGTCAGCTCGGTGGTGCATCAGTTTTAACTCTTTTGTTTAACTCTATTATTCTGTACTCACAAGATGACAAAGTATCTGTTCATTATTTTGCCCTTTTTCCTCCTGTTCCTTACTCCTGACGCAAACGCCGCATCTGTAGAGGACTTCATAAAAGCCGCTCGTAACCAGGT
>DAOVTM010000278.1 GCA_030633145.1 Desulfobulbaceae bacterium | reverse complement strand
TCGATGATTGAGTTTAAGCAGATCATCGGCAGGGGAACCCGGCTGTTTGACAACAAGGATTATTTTACGGTTTATGATTTTGTAAAGGCGTATGCCCATTTCAATGATCCTGAATGGGATGGCGAACCGCTGGAATCAGAACCGTGTGAATTCTGTGGAGAGATTCCCTGTATCTGCGCAGTGCAGCCGCCAACGGAATGTCCTGTCTGCGGCCATCTGCCCTGTGAATGTGACGTTCCGCTGTCGGAATCTTGTCCCGAATGCGGAAAAAGACCGTGTGTCTGCATAAAGACAGTGAAAATCAAGCTGGCAGATGGAAAAGAACGTACTATCCAGTCGATGTCAGCAATGACCTTTTGGAGTCCTGACGGCAAACCAATGTCAGCTGCTCAATTTTTTGAGGAGCTGTATGGAGAACTGCCGGAACTGTTTAAGGATGAGGATGAATTACGCGCCCTGTGGAGTCAGCCCGACACCCGCAAGGGATTACTGACCGGACTTGAGGAAAAGGGGTTTGGCAATGAGCAGTTACAGGCAGTCAGTAAGCTGATAGATGCGGAAAAGAGTGATCTGTTTGATGTGTTGGCCTATATCGCCTTTAATCTGCCTACGATCACCCGTAAAGAACGGGTAAACAGTCACAAGAAGGGGATTTTTCAGCAGTATCCTGATAAACGACAGGAATTTCTTGCCTTTGTTTTGGATCATTATATTGCAGAGGGGGTCGGGGAACTGGCGCAGGAAAAGCTGCCTGATCTGCTGGAATTAAAGTACCATTCTGTGGGTGATGCCATTGCGCAATTGGGCGCAGTGGTGGAGGTGCGAGAGGCGTTTGTTGGTTTTCAGGAGCATCTGTACACAGACGAGGGGGCTTCATGAACCTTCTCTATAATGAAGGTAAGGAAAGAAAATTATGTATATTTTCCCCATAACTCGTTTTGTGCGATCACCAATGATTGCGAACCACGAATTTAAGTATATATTCGACTTGTTGATAATCGCTAAATCAGTGTCTTAAGTGTAGGTCGTGTTAGGGCGTAAGCCCTAACACGACCTACGATGGCTCTATTTCCTGGTTCCCAGATTGTAGAAGTTCCGGGGACAGTTTACTTAATTGCTCTCTTTTATTGTGTATTTTATTACTGCTCGGGACTGGATTGACAATTGGGCTACCAACTTAAGCCGGGACTGTGTATAAATACAAGCAGTTGCCATTAATATCAATAAACGTGCTATCTTCTTGTTTTTTTGGCGCAGAACACCTATGTGATGTGTAACACGACCGCTGGTGTTACAAGCGTTGGCTCGCCTGAAATTGGTAGCCCAATCTTGAATAATCAAAAACAAATGAGAGTTTTTCCAGAGAAGTGTATCCGGGCAAGGTTATCCTTAACCTGAACCGGTATGCCGTAGCTTTGAGTACTCGTCATCCGGAAAGATTTTGCCTGGATTGAGGATATTGTTGGGGTCAAACAGCTTCTTTAACTGTTTCTGAACTGCCAGGGCAACAGGGTCAATCTCCAGGTGCAGGAATGCGGATTTGGTGATCCCTACTCCGTGTTCACCGGACAGGGTACCTCCCAGCTCCACCACAAAGGTAAAGAGCTTTTCCTTGGCCTTGAGTCCGTTTTCGTATTCCTTCCTATTCTCTTTATCCACCATAATGTTGACATGAATATTGCCGTCACCGGCATGACCAAAGGTGAGGATAATCAGGCTCAGTTCAGCTGCCATCTGTTCGCAAAAATTGGATAAATCAGGTATCTTGGAGCGGGGAACCACCACATCTTCACTGATCTTGTCAGGGCGCAGGGAAAAGGTGGCTGGAGAGATGGAACGTCTGGCCTGCCACAGCTCCGTCCGTTCTGCCTCGTTTGCTGCCCGACGCAGTTGACAGCCGCTTCCGGCTCTGTCCCGAACAAATCTGTTGAAGCGGGCAGTCTGTTGTGCCACTTCCTCTTCATTGCCGTCAAATTCAATCAACAGCAGAGCAGTAGTCTTGTCCGGCAACGGGCTGTTCAGAAGATGCTTAACAACCTTGATTGCTGTTTTATCCATATATTCCAGGGTACAGGGAAGTAACCCGGACTGAAGAATCTTTGCCACCAGGCTGGTGGCCTCGGCAAGATCGGCAAAGGTGAGGAGAAAGGTTGCCCTGGCCTCGGGCAGAGGAAGGAGGCGAAGTACCAGTTTGGTAAACACGGCTAAGGTTCCCTCGGAGCCGAGCAAAAGGTGGGTCAGATCATAGCCAACTACCCCTTTTTCCGTACGCACCCCGGTTTTCATTATATCCCCGCTGGGCAGTACCACTTCCAGGCCGATAACGTAATCCCTCGTAACCCCATATTTAACAGCACTGGGACCTCCTGCACTTTCCGCTGCATTGCCGCCAATGGTGCAGAAGCGCAGACTGGCAGGGTCGGGCGGGTACATCAGGTGATGCTTTTCCAGGGCGGTTTGCAGCTCACCGGTGATTACCCCCGGCTCCACCACCGCAATCATGTTTTCCGTGTCAATCTCAATTATTTGATTCATACGGGAAAAAACAATGACCAGTCCGCCCTGAACCGGCAAAGCCCCGCCGGTCATGCCGCTGCCAGCTCCCCTGGGAATGACTGGAAAGCGGTGTTTGTCGGCCAGGGTCAGTAAAGAGGAAACCTCCTCTGTTGTGGCAGGAAGGGCGACCGCATCGGGCAGATAGCTTTTGCCGGTGCCGTCATAACTGTAGCATGCCAGTTCTTCCGGTGCCGTGAGCAAATGTTGACTACCGACAACTGCCCGCAACTGTGCAAGAATGGCTTGATCCATACTACCTGTGCGACTAACGCCGTCTTCCGCCCGAAGGCCTCGGACGTGATGCCGGTCTGGACGGACGCGAAGGTCTTCCAATGCCGTGACCAGGTGAAGGTCGATGTGCTGGTGGCCTGATATGTCCCGGCGGCGGACGATGCCCCGGAGGTGGCTTGACATGCCCGGGCGGTCTATGTCTTGGAGGAGGAGGCCGATGGCGGGGGGGGGGCGGAGCATGACGATAATGACGGGGCGATCCCCAGTAACCAGTATGAACACCGCCATAATATCCTGTGGAGACTCCAACCGTGGAGTAACCATAACCAGGTCCACAGCCTGTCAGAGCAGCAGCCAAAAAGATTATGCAAAAGGTCATGCCGGTAATACCCATAGCTTGCTTCATTTTTTCGCCTCCGCTTCAGGTTTCCATGCCTCGATCATCAGGATTGCCCCGGCAGGATCTTCGATCAGTGCCACAGTGCCGTTGCCAAGGGGGTGGGATGGATCAACAATGATACGACCGCCCAGTTCCTTAACCTTGGATATCACTTCGGATAAATCATCCACTCGAACTGCGGGTACCCACTGGGATGGAAGGTTTGCAAAGGGGATAAGGGTCATACCGCCGCTCCAAGTGTCGTCTTTACTCAGGATGTGATACTGATCATTATCCACAGCTCCATCTTGCACTGTTTCATTTACCGGCGTGATGGAATAATCTGCCAAACGGCTGTAAAACAATTTGGCTGTCTCCATATCATCGGTCCACAGTTCATGCCACAGCCAGTCGCCGCTCTGCGGATTGCTGGTATCAGGGTCACCGGAATCGGAACGGAGCAGAACAAGTGCTGCCCCGCCTGGGTCACTGATGGCTGCAAAGGTTCCTCTATTTATCATCTTGCCCGGCCCCATGGTAATGGTGCCGCCATTGTTGATAACCCGTTCTGCTGCCTGGTCAACATTCTCCACAGAGAGATAAGAGATCCAGTAGGCGTTACTCTTGCCCTTAAATTCCGTGGCAACCATTCCACCAATAGGAACACCTCGGTTGAGAATAACCGTATAGTCTTCCTGCTCTGCAAAGGTCCAGTCAAATAAACCAAGATAGAATTTTCGAGCTGTATCAATATCGCTGGTGAGAAGATCGCACCAGACAAATTGTCCTGGATGGTATTCGCTCTGCTGGTCAGTAATTGGACTCAGCCGCATTGATTTTGGGGTGCATCCTGGCAAAATGGTCAAAAACAGCAGGAGAAATACCAGAGTAAACAGAGGGGATGGTGAGAAGAGATATGTTTTCATTTTTATCCCAGAAGTTTGAATCGTTGAAAAGAGCGGCATCACAAGAAGAGATCACAGAAAGAGGACAGGTGCTAAAGGCAGAGGCAGGAGAAAATATTGTTCTTCTCTCCTGCCTGAGCAGGTAGTGCTTGGGGAGCTTACAGAGCGTTACATCAGCTCAATTCGAGGATCAATGTCCCTTGTTCCCGTGTGCATCAACTTTTTTCGCAGCATCACCATGTCCACCATGTCCACTGTCCTTAACACCAAACATCCGCTTATACCCCTTGACACCAATATGACAGGCTGTACAGCGGGTACCGGATTCAAAGGCAAGGGTACCGTTATGGCAGGCACCACAGTATTTTCCCTTGTAGAGAGCCTCCATGGTAAACTCTTTGGGATGCTCTTCTGCTGTTCCTGTCTTCATTTTGAAGAGATCATTATGACAACCGTTACATTTTAGATCCAGGTCATCGGTATGCATGGCATGGTCAAAGATGACCCCTTTGGCAGGTTTTTCAAAGACAACGACCTTGGGCTGTTTCATGTCTGAACCATGACAGGATGCACAGGTATCAGGATCGGCAACGCCAAAGGCATCATCGTCATTATGACAGGTGCCGCAATATTTACCCTCTTCAAGAGCCTTCATGGTGTAATCACCGGCAGCTACAGCTGCCCCGCGTTTTTTCTCAAAGGTATCAGTATGGCAGGAGGAACACTCCAGAGCTAAATCAATAACATGGACTTGATGGCTGAACATAGGGCTGTCAGCGGCAATGATTTTTGTCAAGGTTGCACCATAACTTCCTGTTGAGCCGACCAGACTGTTCTCAGCAGCTTTTTTACTGCTTGCCTGTCCCGCCACTGAAAAGAAGAGTCCGATACATGCCGCTGTTCCAAGGGTCAAAATAATTTTCACTGCCTTCATCTTGTGCATCCCTCCAACCATTAGTATTTTTTGTAGAGTCAACCCGGTTAGTTTACTTCTTGAATGTGTCTGCAGGAACAATATCTGTAAACACAATATCAGTCAGTCGTCCATTTCCGTGTCTTCATTTTTTACATCTTTGTTGCTGAATGATGATTCACTCAGGAATAAAACTAGGAATAATAACGCAAAGAGGAGGGAATTGCAAGTCTATCTCGCCAATATCAACGATACTTTTTGCAGCCGATTCAGCTCTGCGTAACCTCTGATTTTTTCAGGATAAGTTACATCCATTTGCTTAAAAATTAAGACTTTTTGTTCTTTCCCGGAAATTTTTCTTTGCCGGAGAATGGTACCAGCCTGCTGGTGGATTCAAATAAAACCATTGCTCCACTGGTTCCCATGCTCCAGGCTCGCTTACCAGGAACGTCCAGATACCGTTCCCACGCAGGAGCATGGGAACGAGGGTAAAAAAGGGGATTCCTATGCTATTAAGGTGTCCAGAGGGTAGGGTGCGCTGTGCGCACCATTACCGTGGTATTGCAACAAAAAGTGCAAATCCTCTTCCTTGGGATCAGGTGTTGAGAATACTCTTGACAGAGCG
>DAOVTM010000371.1 GCA_030633145.1 Desulfobulbaceae bacterium | reverse complement strand
ATATTATCGGCATCGCCCAGAGCCAGTCGCAGGGTGAATATAAAACGGGAACCCTGACCGGGTTCGCTTTCCACCCAAATTTTTCCGTTACTGCCCATCAACTCGACAAGTTTCTTGCAGATGGACAAGCCCAGGCCGCTTCCCCCGTATTTGCGACTAGTGGAACTGTCGGCCTGACTAAAGGATTGAAACAGCCTGGCCTGTTGTTTCGGAGTCATGCCGATTCCGGTATCGGCAACACAAAATTGCAGAGCTACCTTTTCCTCCTGTTGTTCAACAACCTCGACGCTGATCCTGATTCCACCTTTGGAGGTAAATTTAACCGCGTTATTACAAAGATTAATCAAGATCTGTGCCAGACGGGAAGGATCACCCTTCAGCGTCTCGGGAACATTGTCACCAATAGCAATATTCAGCTCCAGTCCTTGTTCTTCGGCCTTAAATTTGATAAGGGTGACAACATGGTCAAACACGGATTGCAGACGAAAATCAACCAATTCCATTTCCAGTTTACCCGCTTCGATTTTTGAAAAATCAAGGATGTCGTTAATAATACCAAGTAATCCGTTGGCAGAGTTATGCACCTTTTCAATAAAATTTCTCTGATTGGGTTTGAGACCTGTTTCCAGGGCGAGATGAGACATACCGATGATTGCGTTCATCGGGGTGCGAATCTCATGGCTCATGTTGGCGAGAAATTCGGACTTGGCCTGATTGGCCGCCTCGGCAGTTTGTCGGGCAACGAGCAGTTCTTTATCCGCCTTTGCCTTTTTCCAGATAAAATAACTGATAATAACAGAGGCAAACAGCCCACCAAGAAGAACCATGAAAAATATTTTGAGTAAAATTGCAAGCTCGTGATCCTCTTCGTATGACACGATGTAGGCAACATGCTGTCCCTTGATGTTTTTTACAGGTACAAATGACACGATATAGCGGGTTCCTTCGGGATTGACGGTAGAGGAAAAACTTCTACCTCTATCCATACTTTCCTGTATCTGCGGATCTCGTCCAAGAAGCCTGTTTATTTCACAAATAAAATTCGGCACTGGCGCTGCAACCTTCAGCCCCAGCTTTCTCAGGTCTTCCACCATGTAGCCGGGATGCAACAGAACCTGTTGATAGATTGATTTTTCAGATGAAAATGCCTTGGCCTCTACCCTATTTCTTTGCAGGATAAACAAGAATTCATTATCCGGTGAAACCCTTTTCAGAGATTCCTGAATAGCCCAGAAAGAAACGGAAGTCTCTACGCTGCCGACATGTTTTCCCTCATAGTTCAGCGGAAAGACAAACCTGAAACCATTTAAAACTTTACCGTTTTCAAAACCGAAAACCGGTTGATGTTGTTCATTAACAAGGCGAACCGATTCCCGACTGGTGGTTAGAGAATCACCATATTTAACCAGTCTGTGAAAACGGATAAAGCTGGTATTGTCGGGGAAATGAAAATGAAGCTGCCTGAGATTTTTCTTTTTCAGGCGCTCATAGGCAGAATTAAGCAGCCCGTATAAACGCTCTCTGAGTACAGCCTGTTGCCCGGCAGAAGCAGTGTAGGCTTCACTCATAAGTGAAAGAATTTCAGGTTTGTTGATCACCTCGTCATACATAACCTCGGCAATACCTTGATACATATACGAGGTGGTGCGATAGGCTGTTTCCTGAATTTTAAGCCGGGTTGAGAGGACATCCTGTTTTCTCATATTCAAACCATAAGAGATCCCCAGCACAATCGTAGTTACAGTGATAACAAGAAAAAATAAGGAGCTTCGCATAATTAATACTTTCCTTGAGCAGGTATGGATGTTTGAGCAAATTTTCGGCGGACATCAATGTTTACACTGAGCGCATCTGTCCACCTGAGTATAGCCATTTTATGGCATCCTTCATACAGGTGCAAAAGTAGTTGACACTTTCGAGGTTGCCGCTATTTTCTGGTGCGTACAACGCACCCTACCAAAACGCCGTGCATTAAACAAGGTAGGGTGCGTTTTACGCACCAGAAAAGAATTGGATTAATGACAAAAGTGTCAACCGGAAAATGAAGGATGCCCATTTTATCCTCTATTTCTTTGCAAAAAAACGATCCAGTCCAGCAATAAGCTGGTCAAGTTCGGCAACGAGCTGTTGGAGAGCCGAGGTAATCTCTTCACTCCTATCTTCTTCCTCGCAAAGTATCTCTAGCCGTTGAGCGGCCTTGACGATTCCGTTTGCCCCGATATTGGCTCCATTTCCCTTCAGGGTATGGGCTGAACGGGTGGCGGCTTTGGGATCATCATCCTGTTGCGCCGTTTTAAAATCCATCTCAAAATTACGTTGACTGTCAGCGAACATAACAAGCATTTGCCGGTAGATTTCCGGATCATCCATACAGATAGCCAGCCCTGCTTCAACATCTAAATCGACCAGGTCTTCAAAAGAGCTGGCCGACTGCTCTGTTTTTTCCGCAACCGGTTGCGTCTCCGGCTCAATTGACGGCTCAACTGATGACTCTGCCGGGCGAATCCAACGAGCCATGGTACTGAGCATCTCCTGCTGATTGAACGGCTTACCGATATGATCATTCATGCCTGCGGCTTCGGCCTTTTCCCTGTCTCCAGTCATGACGTTGGCGGTCATTGCAAGAATGGGAAGGTCTTTAAATTCAGGCTGTTTTCTGATTGCGCGGGTAGCGGTGTAGCCATCCATGACCGGCATTTGAACATCCATTAAGACCCCGTCAAACGACTTGGTTTGCAGAATATCCAGAGCTTCCTGACCATTCCAGACCGGAGTTACCAGCATACCTTTACGCTCAAGTAAGGATAGAGCCAGTTCCCGATTTAAGGCATTGTCCTCCACCAGCAGAATCGTGGCGCCCCGCAGGCTGTCCTGTTCATCGTCTTCTAACAGCTCTGCTGCAATTTGGTCGGCATCACCCAACCCCAGTTGCAGGGTAAAGATAAAACTGGAGCCTTTACCAGCCTCACTCTCTACCCAAATGGTGCCGCCCATTAACTCAACCAGTTTTTTACTGATGGACAGCCCCAGGCCGGTACCGCCAAATTTGCGGGTGGTGGAACTGTCGGCCTGACTAAAGGATTGAAATAGCTTGTCCTGCTGCTCCGGGGTCATGCCGATTCCGGTGTCGGCAACACAAAATTGCAGGGTTGCCTTATCGCCCTGCTGTTCAACCAGTTCCACACTGATTGTAACCGTACCATCGGAGGTGAATTTAACCGCATTGTTGCCTAAATTAGTCAAGATTTGTCCCAGACGTAAAGGGTCACCTTTTAAGACTTCCGGCACATTGTCGGCAATAGCAACTTCAAGCAGCAATCCTTGTTCTTCGGCCTTGATTCCTATGAGAGTTTCAAGGTGGTCAAACACGGATTGCAGACTAAAATCGACCAGTTCTATATCCAGTTTTCCCGCTTCAATTTTGGAAAAATCAAGGATGTCGTTAATAATACCGAGCAATACTTCGGCTGAAAAATGTACCTTGCTGATATAGTTTTTCTGTTCCGGTTTAAGATCTGTTTGCAGAGTCAGTTCGGACATGCCGATAATCGCATTCATCGGGGTACGGATTTCATGGCTCATATTGGCAAGAAATTCCGACTTGGCCTGACTGGCTGCTTCGGCCTGCTTCTGAGCTTCAATTAACTGTTGCTCGGCCTCTTTACGAAGTGTGACATCATCCTTGATCGCCACATAATGAGTGATATCACCCTTCGCATTTTTTACCGGTGAGATAGTGGCAAACTCCCAATAGAGAGAATCGTCCTTACGCTTATTATGCATTTCTCCCTGCCATACCTCACCTGCTGACAGGGTATCCCACATCGACCGGTAGAATGACACCGGTTGATCGCCGGATTTCAAAACTCTCGGATTCTGACCCAGTGCCTCTTCTTCTGTGTAGCCGGTGGTGCGGGTAAAGGCCGGGTTGACAAACTCGATGTTGGCATCTATATCAGTGATAACAATAGTACTGTGGCTATGTTCCACTGCACGGGACAATTTGCGAACCTGTTCATTGGCCTTTTTGCTCTCGGTAATATCAGAATGTGTTCCCACAAAGCGCAAGGGAGTTCCCTGTGCATCACATTCAACAATCTTCCCCCTTGCCCGTATCCACATATAGTTTCCATCTTTGCGCATAAACCTGAATTCAGCATCATAGGAGTTTTGTCTTCCCAGGAAAATACCGTCAAAGAGTACCATTACCGGATGAATATCATCTGGATGCACCCTTTTTTGCCATTCCTCAAAGGTGTATGGAAACTCATCCGGCTCATATCCGGCCATGGTATAGTAGCGGGAATCAAAAACAACCGCATTGGTCTGTAAATCCCAGTCCCAGATACCGTCATTGGCCACTGACATTGCCAGATCAAGACGCT
>DAOVTM010000317.1 GCA_030633145.1 Desulfobulbaceae bacterium | reverse complement strand
TCTTTTGATAGGAAAATTTTTAAATCATCATTTGCAAATACTAAATTTGGGATACTTATGATAACAATCAAAGCTAACAAAGAAAAAAAATTATTCAATTGAGGTTCCTTTTTTTATTTACACATAACTATCCGATCACCCATTGAACCTACCGCTACTCTCCTGGAGGAATCAATGTCAAAGTACTTCTCTGTTGAGTAAGGAATTATATGTCCAGCCTGTTTGATGTTGAATTGCCTTTGGATACATCAATTTCTGAAGTAATCTGTCTAGCTGATTTCCATTGTTCACTCACATAGCCTGGTGTCAAAAATCAGAACAGACCTCGTAAAAACAAACAAGAAAAATGTGGAAACTTTTAGTGTTTTCAACATATTCGCTTATAAATAGACATTGGTCGGCCTGAGTTATGAGTTGTGAGGTATGGGGACTCGCACGGCTTCTTCTCAATACCCGAAACCGCTGTGTTGCTCCAGAAAAAGTGTCCAATAATCAACACGAATTTAAACTATGTTTACGATGTCTGCAGCAAGAGTACTCATTTCACTTTTGCATTGATTTACAATTAATTTAAGATAAGAATACTCTTCTGATGCTGTTTTGGCAAGCAGCCTTTGCAGGGAAGAGAGAGAAGGTGCAATATATCTCCTGAAAAAGGGTTTGTCACAACGGTTGCTGAGCCAGGCAAAGGCTCCCAGGATCTGCAGGTTGCGCTGCAGAGCCAGGACAAGGTACTCCTCTTTGAACTGCTCCCTGCTGATGGGAACCAAGGCACTGAAACAGTCGAGATAACAGCTCAACAGTTCCGCCTGCAAGGACAGGGGCAGTGCCGCATAAGGATCAATGAACAGGGAGGCAAGGTCGTATCCTGCCGGGCCAAGTCGCCCCCCCTGATAATCTATTATACGGATTCTTCCGTCCTTGATCATGATATTACGGCTCTGAAAGTCACGGTGGAGAAAATAGCCTGAATCTGCCTGACTTGCCCGGTCTGCCAGGGCGGTAAAATCCCGCCTGATTCGCTCTTCACTCACCTCCATTTGCAGCAGATCACGACAGAATGCCTTCAAAAAATATCCTGATTCGCGCTCAAGCATAAGCGCACGGTCATAACGGGGGGTGTCCCAGCACCAGGCAGGATCAAAGTCAATCCGAACCCGAATCTGCATGTTGGCAAGCTCGGTCACTGCCTGGAAATAAAGATTCCGTACCTGATGGGTAAAACCATGCTCCAGAACCATATCATGAAGACGGACATCCCCGAGATCCTCACAGACGAGCAGACCAGTACCCGCATCATAGCCGTACAGCTCAGGAACCGGTACCTGTTTCGCAAAGAGATGGCTGCCGATCTTCCAGGCGGAAGCCGACTCGGCCAGGGCATCTCTGTCTCCCATGGGGGGGGCAATCCCAACGACACAACCCTGATCCGGACCAATAATGCGCACAAACCTGCGCTGGGAGCCGTCTGGAGACATACTCTCCAGCCGGACATTCTCCCTGCTCCAGCCTCTGCCAATAATTTTCAAGGATTGTGCTATCAGATTGCTTTCCACAGTTCCTCTCTCCTCAAATCTGGTGTATCCTGCAACAGAACATCTTTTTTCCGCTTCACTGCCCAATACCGTGGCAAGCGTATTGTACAAGACATAAAGAAAACCTTGCAGGTAAAATGACTGACAGCAACAGCTTTAGCGACTCGCTCCTCAACCCGAAAGAGTTTACCATAACCTACGAACTGGTTCCCGGCCAGGGAAGCGGTGGTAAACGGGTGGATGGACTCTTGGAATTTGCCCGACAGGCCGGGGAGGACGGCAGGATCAAGGCATTGTCTATTACCGATAATCCCGGCGGCAACCCGGCTCTGGCTCCGGTGGCAATCGGCTCTGAGATCCAACAGATCGGCATTGAACCACTCATTCACTTTTCCATGAAGGATAAAAACAGAAACCAGATATTCAGCCATGTCTATCTCTACCAGCGGCTTGGTATTCGCTCGCTGCTGGTACTTGGCGGAGACTTTCCCAGTCCCGGCTATTACGGGCAGGCACGACCGGTTTTTGATCTGGACACCATCCAGGCTCTGCGTCTCATGGATGACCTGGAGAGCGGTCGCTACCCTGCCAAGGCTAAAAAGAAAGAGCTGCTGACAGGCGAGTCACTGTTCAAGGGATGCGTGGTCTCGCCGTTCAAGACCACCGAGTCAGAGCAGGTCTGGCAGTATGTTAAACTGTTGCACAAGGTGCGAGCCGGGGCTGACTTTATTGTCAGCCAGCTGGGGTATGACCTGCGTAAATTCTCTGAGCTGATAACCTTTATCCGAAAGAAGAGCATTGACCTGCCGGTTCTTGCCAATGTCTTTATCCCCTCCCTGCCGGTGGCAAAATTTATGGCCACAGGCCGGGTACCGGGTGTTTTAATCTCGAAAAAACTGATCCAACAGATGGAAGACGAGCAGGCCTCCGGTAACAAACAGGCACGCCTGGACAGAGGAGCCGCCATGATTGCCCAACTCAAAAAAGTGGGCTTTCAGGGCGTTCACCTTGGCGGCAACAACCTGAATTTTTCCGATATAGGGTATATGTTAGACAGGGTTGCCGACCATGAAAAACAGCAGGGTGAACCGGCAAAGGAGGGCTATGATTTCCCCATACGAAATAGCTGGTATCTGTACCCGATCCATGCCAGTGGAACCATGCCCCAAGCCAAAAGACTGCAACCCGGTACCATACCGGGATCGGCACCGGTTCATGCCCTGAGCCACGACCTTCTCTTTACGGAACGGCTGGTCACAGGCAGAATATTTGCAAAATTCTGTCTCTTTTGTGAGGGAAAAAAATACAGAACCAGTCTGCTGACCTGGCTGGAACGCTTTATCAAACGATTGCTGTTCAACTGCCGGATGTGCGGTGAGTGTACCTTGGAACAGGCCGGGTATCTATGTTCCCAGTCCGGCTGCCCCAAGCGGCTGGTTAACGGTCCCTGCGGTGGCAGTCGAAAAGGGTTCTGCGAGGTCTTCCCGGATCGTCTCTGCTTCTGGGTACGGGTATATGGTCGTCTTGACCGGAAAACCGGACTCATTACCCTGATTGAACGTACCCCGCTGCCACCTAAGAACTGGGCCTTACAGAAGACCTCCTCCTGGATTAACCATTTCAGAAGAGAGTCATGCCTCAATAGTAAGGGGAAAGTCAGGGCAAAGGAGTGACTGGACAATTTTACCAGTCTTGTTGTAAAAGGACATTGCGCCATTTTCGCTGCACAGCCAGAACTCCAGAGCCTCTTTTTCAAGGTATAGGTCCTTTTTGAACAGTAACTCCTCTATCGTATTGCTCGGGGATGCAACTTCAACAACAATTTCTGGTGCTGCGGGTAGAGGAGTACTATTGCTATGCGTTGCAAAAAAAAGATCGGATCCCCAGACCACATCCGCAACCTTGACATTTTTTGATGTCTGAATGGAACATTCCACAAATGGTTTTCCGTCCTGTAAACACTGTTTCAATTGAAAGGCAATAGCAGTCTGTAACATGCCGTGTTGATTAGAGGCAGGACTCATTTCAATCTTTCCCCATTCGTTCAGTTCGATTTTATACGGGAGTTCTGAAAGCACAGGATCTGCTGTAATGGTATTCCATTCCATGACTTTCTCTCATGATTAATTATAGTATTATTGGTACGCACAGCGCACCCTTGCAACGCAACATCAAACTGTAAGCAACCCCTTTATTGCACATTCTTCTCGGTTGGTTTAACTGCTGCAACCTGGGCAGCAAGCCAGATGCACCCCCCCATGCCCACGGGCAGCAACAGTCCCCAGAACCCCAGTTGAATGACCAACCAGGCTGCACCCACCACGGGTAGCAACAGGATCCGGGTGGCAAAGCGGAGTTCCGGGCTGTCAGCAATGACATCTGCCACTGCGGGTGAAGCCCGATAATAGAGGCTGACCAGTCCCCTGCCCACCTGGTTATCGAGCATATAACTATCCCGGAATCCTCTCAGGATCTGAACATAAGGATGAAAAATCGAACCGAATGCCGCAGTGGCAACAAAACAGGAATCAGCGGTTCGGAAGCCGACCTGATTGCCGTAATAGGTCTTGCCGTCCACCACTGCATAAGCCCGAACATAGAAAAAGGTACCAGGCTTGAGGTTTTTCGGTTTTGTGTAAAAGGTTCCTATACCTGAACCCTCGCTGGTATGCCCCTCTTCAAGGAAATCTTCTTCGTCGTCAGTGGATGTTTCTGTATCATCATCATCGGCAGCCATGGCTGTGCCGATGAACAGGCCGCCCACTGTCTGGATTGCGGTATGGAGCATGGGGGGGGAAGCCAGGTTATCATCTATAAACTGTTTTTCAACAGAAGCTCCGGGAGGCGGCGGTGTACTACAGGTTACCTGTACAGCAAAATTCATATCCGTTCCAGAATCGTTACGGTTCCCGTTCAAATCCTCACAACGTGCGTAGTAAACGTAAGTATTGGCTTGCTGAACTCCGAGATCGGCAGAATGAGTTGTGTTGTCCTGTTCTGTAAACGAACCGGACATTGCAGCATACTCAACACTGTCATCATTATCGTATTTACAGGTTGCCTTTTCATCAGTGGTGATTGACAACACAACGGTTTCAACAGTTGTGAAACAGTTCTCGGTTGCATTGGTAATTATGGGGGGACTATTATCACCATCCATTGCGTTTACAGTAAAAACAATTGCTGTTCCGGAACTGTTTGCGTTGCCAAAGGAATCCAGACACCGGACATAGTAATGATAAGTGTAGATCAAATCTGGATCCGTATCAAGCGTCAGGATTTTGGAATGGGTCAAGCTGTCATTCTCAACAAAATCCTCTCCCATTAATTCATAGTCGGAATCGGCAGGATCATACTTACAGGTCGCAATTTCATCAGTAGAGACCTTCAGGGTGACCGTCTGGGCGTAATCAAAGCTGGCATTGGTCGTATTTGTTATCTCCGGTGGGGTTGTGTCTCCCCCTTCTGGCTCCACCGTAAAGGACATCTC
>DAOVTM010000052.1 GCA_030633145.1 Desulfobulbaceae bacterium | reverse complement strand
TGCTGAACCAGCTGGTACTGATGCTCTTTTCCCTGACAATGCTGCCTCTGGGCTGGAGCCTGTATTGCAGCAGTCAAGGCGGGGAAGAGCCGGATGAAGCAGGAAAAAAAGGAATCATAATCCTTGCCTTGGTCTGGTTTGGATTCTGGACAGTTTACGGCATCATAGCGGGAACAAATCCGTATCCGACCCTGGTGACTGTCATGGATACCGCCTTTGATCAGGTGCTGGTTCTGTACCGCGCCAGTTCGGAATTGCCCCCTGAGGCATTGTATAAAATTGAGGTGCTGATAACCGGTATTCAGGATTTTTTTCCCAGAATATTGCCGGGACTGCTTGCAAGTTCTGTTATTCTGACGGTCTGGCTGAACATGATTGTTGCCAATACACTGCTACATAGACTGCAGCCTGAAAAGGCAGTCTGGCCATTGTTCAGAGAATGGCATCTGCCGGACAAGTTGGTTTGGCTGATAATAGCGGCAGCAGCCCTGTCTCTTGTGGGCAGCGGTTCGCTCAAGGACACTGGCTATAGTCTTATTATAGTTTCAGTGGTACTCTATTTCATGCAGGGAATGGCGGTTTTTCTCCATTTCCTTAACCGCTGGAACGTACCGCGATTTGTACGCATCATCCTCTATGTACTGCTCGTGGTGCAGAGTTATGGAATAATACTGCTGGCAGTGGTCGGAGTAGCAGATATCTGGACTGATTTTCGTAAAATAGGAACAGAAGAGGAATAGGCTGTCCAGATTATTTTGCATATAGACCTGTACATTTAACTGTTAAATGATGTCAGGCTGTAAAAATGTCCGCAAATGAAAAAATTATCAGTCGCCAAAGGGCGATTGATAATGAAAAGAGAGTTTAGTTGAGGAAAATAGAATGGAAATAATACTGAAACAGACAATCGATACCCTGGGGCTGGAAGGTGAACTGGTCAAGGTTAAAGCTGGCTATGCCCGTAACTACCTTATCCCTCAAAACATGGCGGTACCTGTAAACAGGGCAAGTCTCGCTCGACTGGAAAAAGAACAGGAAGCCATTACCAGACGACGCGAGGATGAGAAAAAGACTGCCGAGGCTCTGTCTGATCAACTCAAGGATCTTGTGATTACCATTGTACGGAAGGTGGGAAGTGAGAACCGTTTGTTCGGCTCTGTCAATACTGCTGATATAGCCGAAAAGGTCAACGAGTGTGGCGTAACCATTGACAGGAAAGCTGTAATTCTCTCAGAGCCTATCAAGTCTGTTGGCGAAGTACAGGTAGCAGTAAAGGTTGGTTATCAGATGACTACCGAGATCACAGTACGGGTTGCCGGAGAAAATGCGCCTGATACGGCGGTTGACAAGGGTGCTGAAAACCAGGCAGTGGAGGACAGGAAGGAAGAAGCTGTGGAAGAATAGCCAGCTATTGATGCAAACCTTATGCGCCACAGAGAGTACAGAAGAGGGAGAAGGAGTTTTTTTTTCGCTCACTCTGTATTCTTTGTGGGTATAGTATAAAATCAGTGCAGATTAAAACGTCTGATTTACTCTTGTTTTTTACACCTGTCTGCTCAGCATCAGCAGGAACGAAATGTATCCTTTTTTTCGATGGCGGTGTTTCCCTTGCAGACTGATATTTTTTCCGACCAGCCCCCTCCTGCCATTGCCGCATCATCCGGCAAGATGGTACCACCTCAAAATATAGAGGCGGAACAGGCAGTCATCGGCACCATCCTGATCCAAGATAATTCCCTGCTCAAGGTAGTTGAAATATTGAGTCCGAGTGATTTTTATCTTCAATCGCACAAGATAATCTACGAGACCATGCTCTCCCTTTTTGATAAAAAGGAACCCCATGATCTCATCACTATCACCGGTCTGATCAGTGACCGCAATCAACTGAATCAAGTGGGCGGACCAGCCTACCTGGCCTCGCTCACCGATGTAATCCCCTTTACCGGCACTTTGGTGCATCACGCCAGAATCATCCGTAAAAAATCAATCCTCCGTCGCTTGATTCAGTCCTGCTCTGAAGTAGCGGCACGCTGTTATGATGCCCAGGATGACATTGAAACCCTGGTGGATGATGCGGAAAAAATTATCTTTGAGATTGCCCAGGATGGTAAAAAACAGGGGTTTGAACCCTTGTCCCGCATTGCCCCCAAGGCTCTGGATCGAATTACCATGCTGGCCAGCCGCAAGGAGCATATCACCGGAGTTGCCACTGGCTATGAGGAAATTGACAGGATGACTGCCGGGTTACAGCCCTCTGATCTGATTATCCTGGCCGGTCGTCCCTCCATGGGCAAGACCGCACTGGCCATGAATATTGTGCAACATGCCGGTTTGATAGACAAGGTTCCAGTGGCTGTGTTCAGCCTTGAGATGTCCATGGAACAACTCTGCCTGCGAATGCTCTGCTCGGTGGGCAAGGTGGACTCCCAGAAGGTTCGCACCGGTAACCTGGGACAAGATGACTGGCCCAGACTGACCAGAGCCACGGCTCAGCTCACTGATGCGCCGATTTTCATTGACGATACTGCCGGGCTGACCGTCTTGGAGATGCGAGCCAAGGCACGACGTTTGAAATCAGAACATGACCTGGGTCTGGTGGTGGTCGATTACCTACAGCTCATGCAGGGCAAGGCCAGTATTGAAAACCGAACCCAGGAGATAAGTGATATCTCCAGATCCCTCAAGGCCATGGCCAAGGAACTGGAGGTGCCGGTCATTGCCCTGTCCCAGCTCAACCGTAGCCTGGAGAGTCGTCAGGATAAGCGGCCACAGTTATCGGATCTTCGTGAATCAGGGGCGATAGAGCAGGATGCGGATGTGATCCTTTTTATCTACCGGGACGAGGTGTATAATAAATCGGAGTCCAATCCCAGCCGGGGTCTGGCCGAGGTGATTGTTGGTAAACAACGGAACGGCCCTACTGGTACGATCACTCTGACCTTTATTGGTGAGTTCACCAGTTTTGAAAATTATACTCGGCTTGATCCTCCTCCGGGTGGGGAAGAGTAATAGAAAAGCGAAAAGGAGAATGTTGAAGTGAGATAAGTTGACTTGTGTCAGGATTCCCCTTTGAATATAGACACTGGATACTGCGTTTTTTTAGAATAGTGAAATGATATTTTGAAATTAATTGTGTGTATTTATGTATTCTGATGAGAAACTTTATAATTATTTTTATGCTTAAAAAAAGAGATACATTTGGAAAAAGTAAATTTGTCTGAAAAGTTCTCCTTATTTACCAATCATTGGGAACCAAAAATAGTAGGTGAGCTTAATGAGCAATATGTCAAGCTCGCAAAGTTAAAAGGCGAATTTGTATGGCATCAACATGAAAACGAGGATGAATTGTTTATGGTTATTAAGGGTAGCCTCACTATCAAGCTAAGAGAAAAAGATATTTGTTTAAGTGAGGGAGAAATCTTCATAATACCAAGAGGGGTTGAACATTTACCAGTCGCAGAAAAAGAGGTTCATGTCCTAATGTTTGAACCTAAAGGAACTGTAAACACAGGAAATACAGAATCATATAAAAAAATTGATTTGCTTGAAAAGCTTTAGTTCTATTCTTGCAGGGGATACACCGTCAATATGCCCAAGAACTTAATCGTTAGCCCCTCAAAAATGAAAAATAATTGCCATACATCATTAATATACCTCATAACCGTAAACTCATCATCAGTCTCAAATTGACAATCACCTTCTTGTGCCGTATAATATTCTAATAACAGCCCGTCACTGAAAAGAATGAGGTGAAACGATGAACACAAAACTAACATTAAGACTTGATGATCATTTAATAAAATCAGCTAAAGAGTATTCCGCCAAAACAGGCAAATCTGTTTCCAAAATTGTTTCCGACTTATTCGTAATTATAAAAAATGAAAAATTGAAAAAGAGCAGTTCAGTCACCCCAACAGTTCAATCTCTAAAAGGCATTCTAAAAGATGCAAAACTTACAGAAAATGACTACAAGAATCATCTAAATGAAAAGTATCTATGAAAGTGCTATTTGATACAAATATCATCTTAGATGTTCTTCTAGATCGTAAACCTTTTTCTGAACATGCTTTATTCCTAATGTCCAAAGTTGAAAGATCAGAAATTACTGGTTTTCTCTGCGCCACCACCTTAACCACAATCCATTATCTTCTGTCCAAGCACTTAGATAAAGAAAAAGCAATTACAAGCATTAATTCCATAATGGCATTATTTGAAGTAGCGTCAGTTAACAGGCTAGTGATAGAGAATGCATTGAAATCAAAATTTACTGACTTTGAAGATTCAGTTCTACATGAATCTGCACGGCATGCAGGAGCCGAGTATCTTATTACAAGAAACATTAAAGATTTTAAAAATGCAAAAATTCCAGCATTTACCCCTACTGAATTTTTAAGCATGTTGGAAACACTGAGTTAACAAATCAATATATCTGACTTGAGAAAATGCTCATTTTTCATGTAAACTAAGTAAGTTACCATGCCATAAGTTAGTTACTAAAATGGCAGGCAAGCTGCTTATCTGACGGCCTACGCTTACCGTGCTGATTTAACGAGTCTCAGCAAGTAGAATATATAGGGAAGGGTACTTTTTACGAGTCCATCAACATTCATAACAGTGGATATTGAAAAATTACGGAAATCATTAACCCAACAGACGTTTGAATGTTAAAATCACGCCTCGGAAATATAAACATCATGGAAAATATACAGCAGGAAAGATACGATTTCAAGACCATTGAAACAAAATGGCAGCAACGCTGGGAAGAGGAGAAACCATATAAAGTTGAGGTGGATCCTGAGCGGAAAAAATACTATGTGCTGGAGATGTTTCCCTATCCCTCCGGTCGCATCCACATGGGCCATGTCCGTAACTATTCCATCGGAGATGTCATAGCCCGTTATAAGCGCATGCACGGTTTCAACGTCCTCCATCCCATGGGCTGGGATGCCTTTGGCCTGCCCGCAGAAAATGCGGCCTTACAGCGGGGAATCCATCCGGCAGGCTGGACGTATGATAACATCGATTATATGCGTGAGCAGCTTAAGGCCATGGGTCTCAGCTATGACTGGGATCGAGAGATTGCCACCTGTAATCCGAAATATTATCGTTGGGAACAGCAGGTCTTTCTCCAGTTGCTGGAAAAAGGGCTGGTCTATCGCAAGGAAACCACGGTCAACTGGTGTGATGACTGCGCCACAGTGCTGGCCAGGGAACAGGTTATAGACGGTTGCTGCTGGCGTTGTGATCAGCAGGTTCAGCCTCGCACCATGCATGGCTGGTTCCTCAAAATTACCGATTATGCAGAAGAGCTGCTTCAGGATCTGGATAAACTGACTGGCTGGCCTGAAAAAGTTGTTACCATGCAGCGCAACTGGATCGGGAAGAGTCAGGGGCTGGCCTGTGATTTCCCTTTAGAGGAACAAAGCGACAACGAGGCTGGTGCCGCAACCACCATAACCATCTTTACCACCAGGCCGGATACTGTTTATGGGGTAACCTTCATGTCCCTGGCCGTTGAACACCCGCTCATTGATGCCCTGATCTCCGGCACAGAGCAGGAGCAACCGGTACGGGAATTTATCGAGAAAACTCTGCTGGAAAAACAACAGGCAAAACCCAATGAAGAACCGGAAAAACACGGGATTTTCACTGGTAAATACTGCCTCAATCCCTTTAACGGGGAACGGGTACCTATCTATATTGCCAACTTTGTCCTCATGGAATACGGTACCGGGGCGGTCATGGCCGTTCCTGGACATGACCAGCGTGACTTTGACTTTGCTCGCAAGTATGGCTTGGAGATACGTCCAGTGGTACAGCCGGAGGGGGTGGATTTCAGTGAAGCCGACATGGAAGAGGCCTGGGAAGGAGACGGCTTACTCATAGATTCGGGCGAGTTTAGCGGCCTTTCCTCCAAAGATGGGAAAAAGGCGATCATAAAACAGGCGCAAAAAGAGGGAACCGGCAGGCCGCAGACCACCTGGCGGCTCAGGGACTGGGGCATCTCCAGGCAGCGTTACTGGGGTACCCCTATTCCCATCATCCACTGTGCTGACTGCGGTATGGTGCCGGTTCCGGAACAGGAACTGCCGGTAGTGCTGCCGGGAGCCGATAACATGGGCAGTCACTCCCCCCTGCATCAGCAGGAAAAATTTTACACCATTGCCTGCCCCAGATGCGGCAAAGATGCCAAAAGAGAAACTGATACCATGGATACCTTCATGGAATCTTCATGGTATTTTGCCCGTTATACCAGTCCCCGCAATAAAGAGGCTATCATTGACCCGCAGGCGGCAGGTTACTGGCTGGCAGTGGATCAGTATATAGGTGGGGTGGAACATGCCATCCTTCATCTCCTCTATTCACGCTTCTTTACCAGGCTACTGCGGGATCTCGGCTATCTTGACATTGCTGAACCATTCACTAACCTGCTCACCCAGGGAATGGTCATCAAGGATGGTGCCAAGATGTCCAAGTCCAAGGGGAATGTGGTTGATCCCAATGATCTGATCGAGCAGTACGGTGCTGACACGGTTCGTCTCTTTTCCCTGTTTGCGGCACCGCCGGAAAGGGATCTGGAATGGAACGCGCAGGGGGTTGACGGCAGTTTTCGTTTCCTTAACAGGGTCTTTCGCCTGGTCAACGGTCACTTGAACTGTTTCAACGATGAGGATCCTGTGCAGGTTACGGAATTACATGGGACAGACCGGCAGCTCCATCGCAAGACCCATCAGACCATCCAGCGGGTGACCTCCAGCATTGAAAGCAACTTTCATTTCAATACCGCTGTGTCCGCAGTGATGGAGCTTGTCAACGAGCTTTCTGCTGCCACCGGTGAGAATGCAAAACATCTGGTGGACAATGGGGTCTTGCGTGAAGGCCTGCAGACGGTTCTCCTCCTCCTCTTTCCCATGGTACCTCATTTCTGCGCGGAGCTGTGGCAGCTTACCGGACATGAACAACCACTTGACCAGCACCCCTGGCCGGAGCATGATCCAGAGGCCGCAAAAGAGGATGAATTGACCTTGGTGGTTCAGGTAAACGGCAAGGTTCGTACCCGTTTACAGGTCAGTACGGACATCAGTAACGCTGAGCTTGAGGAAAAGGCCATGGCCGATGAGCGGGTGATTAAGTTCATGGATTCCAAAAAACCTAAAAAAATCATTGTAGTTCAGGGTAAACTTGTTAATATCGTAATTTAAGTAAGAAAGTTTTCAGTTATCAGCTATCAGTTATCAGTGACACTAACTCGCTGTAAAAACTGCACACTGATAACTGCACACTGATAACTCAGCCCTGCTGAAGAGATAAGGAGTGTAGCTGTGATAAAGACCCCCGTGAAACCATTGATTATTATCTGCCTTGTTTTTCTGCTTGGCGGCTGCGGCTATTACTTTCCCAACGTCTATAACGGCCCTGAAAAAAGTGTCTATATGCCAACCTGGAAGAACCGTACTGACCGCTTGGGGATTGACAACGCCATGTACCAGTCGCTGTCGGTCTGGTTCCAGAAATCGGATAAGATCAACCTGACCAAGGACAAGGAAAATGCTGACCTGGTACTGGCCGGGGAGATTATCTTCATTGATCTGCCCAGTGTTGGCTGGGACAGTGATGCCAGAACCACGGATATCAAGGCAAGACTCGGACTCAGGTATGTACTCAAGGATCTTGAAACCGGCAAGATTCTCTGGGAGGTACCTGATGATGTCTATTCCGAGGACTTTAACACCTTGAATGAAGAGGCCAACAACGAAACTGAGGCGATTGATCAGATGCTCACGGATATTTCTGAGAAGATATATCTCGGTACCATGAGCAGGGTTCGCGCTCAGAACAATAAAAAGTAGGCTCACTCTAACGCAAACGTGGACATAGCCTCCTGTACACGATTAATCGACTGCGCAGCGGGTAGAATACCCGCTGATATTGTCTTACGCAACTGTAAGGTCATTCACGTCTTCAGTGGAGAAATCGAAGAGAATAATGTTGCCTTGCTGGACGGTTACATTGCCGGCATAGGTCAGTACGAGGGAGAAGAGAGTATTGACCTCAGAGGGCGTTACCTCTCTCCCGGCCTGATCGACGGCCATATCCACATCGAAAGCTCCATGCTCACCCCGCCGCAGTTTGCAGCGGCGGTCGTTCCCCACGGCACTACAGTTGTCATCTGTGATCCCCATGAGATAGCCAATGTCTGCGGCAGAACTGGCATTGACTATATGCTCAGGAACAGTTTCCCCCTGGCGGTTTACGCCATGGCTCCCTCCTGCGTCCCGGCCACCTCCATGGAAACCAGCGGATCCTCCCTGTCAGCAGAGGACATTGAGGCACTTCTCACCCATCCCCGCATACTCGGCCTGGCAGAGATGATGAATTTCCCCGGCACAGTGGCTGCGGCTCCAGAAGTCATTGAAAAGATCATGACTGCACGCCGTCAAGGGCTGCTTATCGACGGTCATGCTCCCGGCCTGGCGGGAAAAGATCTGCAAGCATATATCGCTGCCGGTATCAGTTCGGATCACGAGTGTACCACCCTGGAAGAGGCCCGGGAGAAGCTGCGCTACGGAATGGCAATCTTTATCCGCGAAGGCACCACTGCCCGTAATCTTGAGGCTCTGCTGCCGCTTCTCTCCGGCAAGGGTACTCATAACTGCCTGCTGGTCACGGATGACCGCCATGCCGATGACCTGATGGAGACGGGACATCTGGATCATATCCTGAGGAAGGCTGTCCGGCTGGGTGCTGACCCGATGACTGCCCTGCAAATGGTCACTCTCAATCCAGCCCGTCACTTTGCTCTGCGGCAGTGCGGAGCTATTGCCCCCGGATATCAGGCTGACCTGGTGGTATTTGATGATCTGGAACAGTTCAGGGTGCAGCAGGTCTTTATCAAGGGACAATGTGTCGCTGAGAACGGCACTATGAACGTGCCAACTCGAACGAATCAGGAAACGCTTGACCCGGCCATCACCTCTTCCGTGAACATTGCCCCTGAGAATATTGATCTGTCCATAAAAGATCAGGGCGGCCTGATCAGGGTGATCACCTGTCTGGACGGTGAAATTGTAACCGGGCAGAAGATGATGGAACCGAAAATCCGTAATGGTTTGCTGGTTGCGGATACGGAAAGGGATCTTTTGAAGATCGCTGTGCTTGAACGGCATCATGGGACGAATAGTATAGGGTTAGGCTTTGTCCAGGGACTGGGCATCAAAAACGGAGCTATTGCCTCAACCGTTGCCCATGATTCCCATAATCTCATTGTTGTCGGTACCAGTGATGCCTCCATGATGTTGGCAATAAGAAAAATAATTGCCATGGGGGGAGGTCTGGTTGTAGCGGATAACGAGCAACCTTTAAGTGCGCTTCCTCTACCGGTTGCGGGGCTGATGTCGTCCCTGCCAGCAGAAGATGTTTCGTCACAATTACAAGATCTTAAACACGCGCTCTCCAGGGTGGGTACAGGAGTCTCCAACCCCTTAATGCTGTTAAGCTTTCTAGCCCTGCCCGTCATACCAGAGCTTAAAATAAGCGATAAGGGACTGGTCGATGTGTATAAATTTTCAATTGTTTCCTTGCAAAAAGGGAAAAAATAAATAAATATGCTAGAAATTAGTAAAAACAGCTTCATATATCTTTTTATCTGGCGTATAGTTGCAAGTGATTAATGGATATTTCCCACAGTGGTGTATCCAGCAGTTCAAAGTGCAAAAAAAGGTCTTGGACTATATGGAATTTTACCGGTCACGATAAGCAGACCGGCAACCTGAGTACAGTTAATGAGGAAACCTGATGAATTACGGTGTAGTCAGCCAAGAACAGCTTGAAAAAATTGATGAGATCTTAAGTGAACAACTCATCAAGATAGGAGTGGACTGTGTCATCATTATTGATATGGCAGGTAATATTATAACTGCCAAGGATAATGGGCAATCCAAATATGATGTCTATTCCTTTGCCGCCCTGGCCGCTGGTAACTTTGCCACAGTGGATGCCATGGCCAAGCTGGTTGGAGAGCAGGAATTTTCCCTCCTGTTCCATAAGGGAACGGATTGTAACATTCACTTTTCCAAGATTGATGAGGAGTTGCTCCTCATTACCATGTTTGGAAAACACATTTCGCTGGGTTTTCTCAGGCTCAATGTCGTCAAGGCACTTGACGGAATAAGAAAACTGTGGGCCGGCAAATAGAGCATATACATCGTGATCACCAGGCCAGGAGAGTACCTTGAGTTTTATTAATTTACGCGAAAAAATTGTCCAGGTAAAAGTTGTTTACTATGGGCCGGGCAGGGGAGGCAAGACCTCTAATCTGGAATATATCAACAGGAAGTTCCGCAAGCAGATACAAGCCGAAATGGTCAGTCTCAAGACCCATGGCGACCGGACTCTATTTTTTGATTTCCTCCCCTTTGATATGGGAAAGATAAAGGGATATGAGCTGAAAATTCAGCTTTATACCGTACCAGGACAGGTTAAGTACAATGCCACCCGTAAACTTGTTCTCAAAGGGGTGGACGGACTGGTCTTTGTCGCGGATGCCCAGGAGGCAATGCGGGAAAAGAATATCCGTTCTCTCAATCAGCTGCATGAAAACCTGAAGGGGTATAAAGAGTCTATTTTTAAAATACCTCTGGTCATGCAGTATAATAAGGTTGACCTCCGCAACCAGGGGATACCCATTCTTCCCACCAAGGTTCTGGAAAAAGATTTAAACAGTAAACTCAAGGTGCCGTCCTTTGAGGCCAGTGCTTTGACTGGATATAATGTACCGGAAACACTAAAAAAGATAATATCATGCACAGTGGTGTCGGTTCAGAAAAAACTCCTCTGATAGATTGCATAGCTGTGTACTGCAGACCAAGCTGAACATTTTGGGCTACAAGGAGCCAAGAAAAATATATGGTACCCTCAATAGACGAAATTGAAGATCTGACTCAATTTGCTGACGAATCGTTTGATGTCGATGAAGTTGATCTGTTTGAGTTTGCAGATGATGATGACTCCCCCCTCCTCCGTCTCAAATCCATTGTCCTCTCTCTTGACTGGGATATCACTGATGATATCCTTGGCGAACTCACCGATGAGATAGGCAGCCTCCAGTCAATGTGGGAGGGCGACAAGGTCGCCCAGATATATCTACAGGCACTGGATAATGTAGGGAAATACCTCAAACAGGAAGGGGCTTACGCTCATCCCAATGCCATAAAACTACTGCTTACTCTTTTTTATAATTATGAAAAAATCATCTCCTCACCCAACATCACTGGTGAAGAGATTACCAGTCTCCTCAAGGCAGATATTCGTAAGTTTAAGGTACTGCAGTATCAGATCGGCAACATGGCTTCCAGTGTCTCAACCAATGAAGTGGAGGTGGAACCTGTTGAGAGTGTAGAAGAGCATAACGAAGAGGAAATGCTGACCAATATGCAGGCCACGATTCTGGGTCTGGAATGGGAAGTTACCGATAAGGGACTTGATAAATTCAACCTTCAAACCCAGGAACTCTCGGCTCTGCTTGAGGATGATAGTGAGAAGGTGCTGGTGCAGGGCTTGATGGCACTTGGCTCGTATATCCGTGATGAGGGAAGCAATGCCCATCCGGATGCGTTTACCATTCTTCATTCCTTTTATGATGCTCTGAAAATACTGATGGGGAACACCAAGCTTGGTGATGAACAGCGAAGGACAATTCTTGTTGAACGGGTCAGCAGTCTGAACAGTCTGAAGGAGATCATTGCGGGCCGCAACGAGGAAGCAGCCGAAAAGGTAGAAGCCTCTGAAGATGATCAGGTTCTGACTATTGATGCCGAAGAATCAGAAGCTGAGGACAAGGCCGTCATTGCCTCTATTTCCGATGAAGAAGAACTGGACTTTGACCTGCTTGGTGACGGGGCAGGTGATGATGACCTGCATCTGGATGACGACGCTATCCAACCGGTTGCCGACAAGATCGCCGATGACCTGATAGATGAAGAACTGATGATCAACTCGGATGAAGATTCGGCTATAGCCGGTGAATCATCTGCAGAGGATCAGGATGAGCTGGAACTTGACTTAGCCGAGGATGAATCGCTACTGGGTGAAGATCTGTTTGGTACTGATGACGACGAGCTTTCTCTTTCACCAGCCCTTGAAGAGGAAGATGAGGAAGGCGGGTTCAATGAAGATGGACAGTCTGCAGGCATTGCTGAAGAGCAGTCAACAGAGCTGGATGATAAGCTGGACTCCTTTTTTGATTTTGGAGACGACGATGAAGAACCTTCCCTGAGCGTTGTAAATGCAGACGTTGAAGAAGAAGCTCTGGTTGTGGATGATGACTTCCTTACACTTGATGATGAAGAGGAGGCTCCTGATGCAGAAGAAGATGAGCTGAGTCTGGATGATGACTTCCTTACACTTGATGATGAAGAGGAGGCTCCCGAAACAGAAGAAGATGAGCTGAGCCTGGATGATGACTTCCTTACACTTGATGATGAAGAGGAGGCTCCCGAAACAGAAGAAGATGAGCTGAGCCTGGATAATGACTTCCTGCTGGATGACGGCGATAGTGTTATAGCTGCGCTGGATGATTCAGACGAAGCGGTCGGCTTCAATGAGGAGGAGGATGCAGCCGGTATTGGAGAGGAAAAGACCACTGAACTGGATGATAAACTGGACTCCTTTTTTGATTTTGGCGATGACGAGACTCCTGATGAAAAGGAAGAAGAGGGGCTGAACCTGGATGATGATTTCCTTACTGTTGACGAGGACTCCGATGAGGATACCTTAAGTATAGATGATGATTTCCTCTCAGATGACGGGGACAGTGTAGTGGCCGCACTGGATGAGGATGCTGATGCCGCTGGTATTGGAGAGGAAAAGGCAACTGAACTGGATGATAAACTGGACTCCTTTTTTGATTTTGACAATGACGAGGCTCTTGATGAGAAGGAAGAAGAGGGACTTAGCCTGGACGATGACTTCCTTGCTGATGATGACGCTGAATCCGAAGAGGTCGCTCTGAGTTTAGATGATGATTTCCAGTCAGATGACGGGGACAGTGTTGTGGCTGCGCTGGATGACTCCGAAGAGGCTGGTGGCTTCAATGAGGATGCTGATTCTGCTGGTATAGGAGAAGAAAAAGCATCTGAACTGGATGACAAACTGGACTCCTTTTTTGATTTTGGCGATGATGAGGCTCCAGGGAACGAGGAAGAAGGCTTGAGCCTGGACGATGATTTTCTCTCGGCAACAGATGATGAGCAGGAGGACAGCACAGAACCGTTACTGGCTCTGGATGACAAGCTGGATGCTGATGAGGGGGAAAGGACAGAAGAACAGGCCTCCTTAGCTGAAGAGACAGACGAGTTGAGCCTTGATGATGATTTCTTTACCGGAGCCGATGAAGAAGAGGCTGGAGAAGACACGGGTTCGACAGCGGTTGATGATGATTACGGGGATGATGATTTTTTAATAGCAGCTCTTGATGATACCGATGACGAGGAAGAACAGACTGGTGTTGAAGAGGAAGATGCGGTAGTCATTGATGAGGATCGAGCCCAGGAGCTGGATGATAAACTCGACTCTTTCTTTGACCTTGATGATGATGAAGAAGCTGCTGGAGAAGAGGAATCTCCAGAGGCCGAAGACATGGAGTTATTCTCCGAGGAAGGCACAGAAGAAGAATCATCAGAAGTTGATGAATCTGCTGCTGATGCTGTT
>DAOVTM010000102.1 GCA_030633145.1 Desulfobulbaceae bacterium | reverse complement strand
TACGGCAGCATCTTCGTAACTCTCCCCGTAATCGACAAAGCCACCGGGTATTGCCCAGCCATGGGGAGGATTTTTTCGTTCAATGAGGACAATACCGTTGTTGATTTCTATGATGATGTCAACTGTGGGGACGGGGTTTTTGTACACAGGAATATGTGTTTTACATTGTGGACATTTCATAGTATTTATGTATCCTCTTTAAATTTTATGGTAGTCTCGTTCCTACTGACGGAGTCTCGCAGGATCGCTTACCTGGGCATGGGAACCCGTGGGCTATCAGATGTTTCCATAATTTATAAAGAGGATACGTATTTATTTCACTGCTCAGGAGATGTAGAACCTGTTGGTAACGCCTTGTATGCAGCAGAGAGTACCTATATATCAATAAAAAAAGCACTTGGAAAACGTACAACTAGTTTTCCAGGTGTTTTTATTGAAAGAGTTTTGCGTACGTATATTTTCACATATACGCAAACAGATAAAGGGCGATTTTCTTGTAATGCATTATTTGTTAAGCAAAAGAAAGTTGATTGGTGTAAGAACAGGTGGCTGACCATTGGCAGGTAGTGCGGCAAGTGCCTGCTGTGCGTTTACCCTGCCGTAACCATAGTAGATATTCCATCCTGTACCACCGTTATCATAGGTATCACTTCCGATCTTTTCACATGAGTTTCTCATCATGTTTCTGATCTCAGAGGCAGTAAGGTCAGGCTTTTTCGAAAGTAGAAGCGCACCAATTCCTGCTGCCAGAGGAGTAGCTGAAGAAGTACCGCCAAATGTGTTGGTATAATCTGTTGAATTATAGCCTACAGCACCTGTTCTGTCGGTTGTAGTGATCCCCTGAACACCGCCGTTACTTGGGGCAACAAAATCGATTTCATCGCCATACTGGCTGTAGGGGGATTGAATGTCTGCATCGGTTGAGGCACCAACTGCAATGCTGTTTGCGTATGATGCGGGATAACTGATATGTTTGCCGTAAAAGATTCTATATGCTTTCCATGCAGATTCGACCCAGTGATAGTACAATGTATATAGATAGGCTCCTTCTCCAGCGTCTACTTTTGTATAATAGCCAAGATCTCCAGCTATTGCATATGTTTTATCAACATAGACACCGGAATTTTGACCGTTTGATACTGCCCCTGATTTGATCGATTTTCCGCTTTGCCCGTAGGCATGATTTGCGTTAGTTTCAATTGTCCAGTCACTCGCATTACCGGTAAAGGAATTCCAGTCTGTCGGTAGGGTTGTAGAACTGTCAAAAGTTTGAAGAGAGCCGTCCTGCAGGGTTACATGATCAATCCATGCCGCATCGGAACCAAAGGTCGTCGCATTTGCATCTCTTTCATAGACCCATGCATGTGCTTGGTCTCCTGCAGGAAACCCAGATATTCCAGCATATAACCAGCCTCTGGCAGCACTGTTACCGGTTGCGACAAAAACAGGAGTACCCTTGCCGTTTCTACCGGATGTAACTGCGTAATCTATCGCATCGTTGATATAACTGCTTGAAGCACCACCGCCCCAGCTGCAGGAAATGATATCCGCATTATCCGCAGCATACAGGATAGCATTACCCTGTTTTTCCTCAGTAGTAAAACTACCATCGGCACCTCCGGATATTTTAACCGCCATAACTTTAACACCGTAGGCAATTCCTGCCACACCAGTAGCGTTGTTGCCTTTAGCAGCAGCAACACCAGCGCATGCTGTACCATGATTGTTGTCATAATCAGCATCTGGGCTGTTGTTGCTGTCATAAAAATTCCAGCCATGTATGTCATCGACATAACCGTTTCCATCATCGTCAAGACTATTGCCGGCAATTTCACCGGGGTTTGTCCAGATATCTAAATCAGTATGGTTAAGATCCACTCCGTCGTCAACTATGGCTATGGTTATGGCAGGATTTCCTGTTTGAATACTCCATGCTCCTTCTGCATCAACATCGGCATCTGTAACGGTACCACTACCCCCTTGTCCGGTGTTTTCAAGATGCCACTGGTTACCATACAATGGGTCGTTG
This sequence comes from Desulfobulbaceae bacterium, assembly GCA_030633145.1. Classification (GTDB taxonomy): domain Bacteria; phylum Desulfobacterota; class Desulfobulbia; order Desulfobulbales; family Desulfobulbaceae; genus DAOVTM01. The sequence continues at coordinate 8,415 of DAOVTM010000102.1, read as the reverse complement.
ACACTGAAAAAGTTAATTTTTTTTACAAAGTTAGGTTGAGACCAGAGAACACCATCCTGACCGTTTAAAGAGTTGGCCTGGGTAAAAGTGGAACGATATTTGGGAGTATTTACTGCCAAAACGAATACGTTGAGTTTTTTTGAGGATTTTCTTAGCAGTTTGAGGTCATGCAGATCACAGAATGATTGCACCTCTTCCTGATTGTAGTCCGAGTTGAAACGAACAAGTATCTCATCGGTAGGAATGATTTCATTTATTCCAGTTCTTGAGGTGTAAACAGGATAGGCATATTCCACCGATTCAGTCTGAGATATTTCCTGAATTTGGCTTGTGGACAGTTTTTGAGGAACTCCTGATGATGCTTTTGAACTTATAATAGTAAGCCCTGAACCAGCGAGTTGCTTTTGAACAGTGAATTCAGTATCAGGGTTTGTAGAATCAAATATCTGTTGCAGGAAAATTGATTGCATGTTTGCCTGATCGGACAACTTGTTTAAGGTGTCAAGAGTATTCGATACGAATTTAACAGCCATTCGATTTGCATCCCTTCTGAGGTATATTTTTTTCCCTCGCGATAGATAATAATCACCCTCTTCAAGAAAGATTTCGGACATCAAGGGCATGGCGGGATCCTGACCCCCTGTTTGATTGATCATGTTTTCAGGTAATTTACTATTTTTTACATCATTTGCATGTACGTTCTGTGTTAAGAGTGATAACAAGAAAGCAAGACAAAAAAATATCCAGTATTTTTTTTTCATAATTCTCTCCTCTATGGTAAGTTAATAAGTAATTTCCTATTTTAAAGGCTTAAGTATAACATGTTGCCGGGGAGTGAACAATAAAAAAGGTGTTTGCATATAATAGATTAATGGTAAGATACGGGAATATGGTGTATCTGTACGATTATTAATTGACAAACAGTGATTGTTTCGAGGTGTCGCGGGGGTTAGTTGGAAGGTCTTGTATATAGTGAAATATTTAAGGAGGAATTGTAATGAGAAAGCCATATAAAATCATCCGTTATGTCCTCTACAGCATATTGTGTTCACATTTTTTTTTGGTGAATGTTTATGCCCAGTTAGATAGTGGTACATTGCAGCGACTGGAGTTGAACACAAAACTCAATGCACCGGAAGAAATTCTCCATGAATTTAAAACCGGTCAAGCTGAAACAGATGTCATCGTCCTCTTACGCTCTTCCCCGGAAGCCCTGAATTTATCCGCGCAATCACAGAATTCCGTCCAGGTTCCAGTGCAATTTCTCTCCCCGGATGCCCCGGTTTTTTATAATTTACAGGATGAAAATGTCAAATCAACCCTCCGCGCCACTGTTGAAGAGACCGTTGGCGGAGTCGTTCAGCAACTGAACAGTGAGGAATATAACGGTATAACCATAACGCGCCAATTCTCCTATTTATTTGCTTTTGCCGCGACAGTATCGCCAGCAGGGCTTGAACGTCTGCTGGGGCATCCAGACGTTCTTTCGGTGGAAAAAGATCGTATTATCCATCAGCATCTGAGTCAGGGAATCCCCCTGATGCACGCCGCAAGCCCCCGATCCTCCTATTCCGGAGCAGGAATCAGTATTGCTATATGTGATACCGGGATTGACACCAGCCATCCAATGCTTGGCGCAAGCAGTAGCACTATTTTTAATGACAAAGTGATTGGCGGCTATGACACCGGCGATGAGGACAATGATCCGAGACCTGGAAGTAGCGGCAACGCCCATGGTACAGCCTGTGCCGGAATTGCCGCAGGTGATCTCGGCACAGTGGGTGATTATATTGGCGGTGTTGCCCCGGAGGCGAAGCTGTATGCGATTAAGATTTCCACAGGGACAGACGGCAGTGCTACAAACGCAGCTATGATTGCTGCCTGGGAGTGGGCAGTAACGCATCAGAATGATGATCCTGATAATCCGATCATGATCATCAACACCAGTTTTGGTGGCGGACGTAATTTTTCTACCTGCGACAGCGAGAGTGTCGGCATGACAACCGCAGCCGCCAATGGTGTAGCTGCCGGTATTACGATTTTTGCCTCATCAGGGAATGACGGCTACTGTGATTCCATGGGCTGGCCCGCATGTATTTCCTATGTAAATTCTGTGGGCGCAGTCTATGATGCGGACTTTGGAATTAATTATCCCTGTGTTGATTCCGCCTCTTGTGCCGGTAAGGTAGCGTATGGAGGATGTTCAACCGGGTACTATGCCATTGACAACACCCGTGCTGACAGGGTGACCTCATACTCCAACAGCGCATCCTTCCTGACTCTGTTTGCACCTTCAAACGCAGCCTATACTACAAATATTAGCGGCCTCGGAGGTCCAGACGGTGATTATTATACGGACTTTGGTGGTACTTCCGCAGCCTCACCCTATGCGGCAGGAGCAGCAGCAGTTCTCCAGGCAGCGGCAAAAGCGAAAACCGGTTCCTTTCTGACCCCGGCAGAAGTGCATGCCTATCTTGTCAATAATGGAGATAATGTAACTGACAGCAAGGTTGCTATTACCAGGCCGAGGATTAACCTGGCTAATTCGGTTGCCGCATTACCCGCAGCAGATGATGCCTATGAGGAGAATGACGTACTGGAAACCGCCTGGTATCTCAACGGCTGGGAGCGTACATGGTTGAGTGCAATATCCGGGCTGGGAGAGGCTGCAGATGATGACTGGTATAAAATCGAAGTCAACCCCTCTGCGTACAGGCGGCTTCAGGCTGAACTGCGCTTTACCCATGCCAATGGTGATATTGATTTAGAACTCTATGATGCAGTGGGGACGAAACTGGCATCTTCCAACAGTTCGAGCAATGACGAAGCCATTGACTATACAGTTTCAGCCATGGGCTTTTATTACCTTCGAGTGTATCCTGTTGGCGGTAGTCATGGCAACAGCTATGATCTGTGGTGGGATGACCTTCCAGTTGCTCCAGGCCCTGTGGTTTCAAACCCCAGTCCTGCTGATAGTACAACTGTACGTCCAGGCAGCAGTGGGCAGCACTTGCAGGTCTATGCGCCTGATGCGGTCAGCGGCATCATGTATTACGATGATGATGTCACTGTGGGATTCAGTATTGAGGCAAGCAAAAATGGGGATTACCTGGAGGCCGATGTACCCTATGCATCAGGTAGGATGAACAATAATGGAACCAACTACTGGTTTGTGGTGGCGACTGATAGTGCGGGAGGTGTTACCCGTTATCCCTCTTCCAGTAACCTCTCATTTACGGTCAGCGAGGGAGGTGGCATGATTGCCATGCCCTGGTTGACCTTATTGCTCAATTCCGCCTCTGATACCGGTTGTACTGATACCGGTGATGCGGATAATGATCGTCTGTTGAACTGTGTTGAAACCAACACCGGAGTCTTTGTCAATGCTGATAATACAGGAACCGACCCCAATAATCCTGATACTGACGGTGACAGTATAAAAGATGGAGATGAGGTGCTGGGTACACTGGATGGGCTTGATTTGCCCGCTATGGGGCTGAATCCATTGCAGAAGAATATTCTTCTTGAGTATGACTGGTTTAATGATAGTTTAGAGTGTACAAGTCATAGTCACAGGCCGACTGCTGCGGCAACAGCAGCTGTCAGCACCGCTTTTGCAAATGCGCCCAACAGTAATCCAGACGGTAGCACAGGGATAACAGTGATACATGATTATGGTCAGGGAGGAGCCTTTACAGGGGGTAATTTAATTTCCGACACTGACGGTATCATTGTCGGTGGTGTAAGCGACAGCGAATTTTTAAACCATAAGTCAGCACATTTTGCCGCAAATAGAAATGGCTATTTCCATTACATTCTGTTGCCACACCGTTACAACACAAACAGTGACAGTTCTGGGCAGGCAGAGGTGAATGGAGATGATCTCATTGTTTCACTGTATTGTTACGGGAGTGACAGTAATGTTGCCCATGCAGTCATGCACGAGTTAGGGCATAATTTGAACCTGCGTCATGGCGGCAATGAAAACTGTAATTACAAGCCCAATTATAATTCGGTGATGAATGACAAGTTTCAGTTTTCCGGGGTGGATAATAACTGTGACGCAACAGGCGATGGTGTCCTTGATTATTCAGATGGAAGTAGATTCAGTTTAATCGAGAATAGCCTGAATGAAAACATCGGGGTGTGTGGTTTCATTGCGATTGACTGGAATGGGAACTCTACCATGGAATCACCAGTTGTGTATGATATAAATTCAAGTGATTCGTATCAGGTTGTAAATTGCGGAGGCACCTATACAACCCTGACTGATCATGATGACTGGTCAGCTCTTGCCTTTTCAGGAATTGGTGATGGCGATGGAGCCATACCTGCCACAGTTGAGATTATCAGTTGTGAAAATGCACCGACCCATTAGAACAATTTATTCAGTCGCTCAGGCATAACCCCCGAATATCCTCCCAGGAATGAACCATGGGTAGCTGGTGTCGATCCCGGTTCCAGGGTTGGTGAAAGACAAAGGGCTGGATACCTGTTTTGTTCAGTTGCAGGCAGGTTTCAGCCCGGTCATCAATGAAATAGCGCAGACCGTGTTCCAGGATGTGACGGGATTTATCATCGTGATCACCCATGGCGACCACCTTGATCGCAGACAGGCTGGCCTGAGGTAGCATGGCCTCAAGCCAGTCATGGACTGAGTCTGCATGGGGACGGGCGGTAATGACCGTAACTGTGGAGAGTTCTGTCAGTTCCGAGAGGACTTCCACGGATCCGCTCATCGGCTTCATTCCAACCCCCACCGTATCGTCAAGGACACGGGTGAAGATGTCCTCAACGATTGCCGGTTCCATATTCAGGCATTTTTCAACCTCAAAGCTGGTAATGTCTTCCAACCGGAGGTCGCAAAATCCATACTCTTCACAGGCAAGGCGTATGAATATCTCTCCAATATCACCAATCACCCCGTCAAAATCAAAGCCGAGTTGTCTGGGTGAAATCTTGTTAGGAATATTTTTCATTACAAAGGTGTTTCATTATGCTACCCTGAATCTGACATTTCAGACCTGATTATTGCTAACAAAATACCCATAATTTTAGAAACCTGCTCTATGTAATATTCTTTTAGGTCTATATAGAGAGATTCTTCAAGTTTCAAAAAACGCCAGATACTACCGCTTGTTACAATACCGTACAGAGCATTAATCTGGTTCCCTTTTTGTTCATTAAAGGTTTTAGCTGCGATCATTTCAGCAGCACACTGAGCCAGGCTGGATTTGATATTGTCATTTTTTGCCTCCACTATCGAGATCACAGGAGAGGTGATGTATAGCTGTTCTTTAGAAAGAGAGATAATATAATCACAGGTACCGTTTAATCCCTTTTCCCTGTCAACATTAAATTCAACTCCAGAGAACAGGCTGATGCGGTGCTTGAGTATTTTTCTCAATTCAATCAGAACAGGGGTCACAATCATTTCAGAACGGGCTTTTTCCGTATGAATGGCAAGGGCAAGCGGGATGTTCTCCGCAAGTATTGCCTGTAAGCTTTCACTGATACTCTCTTCCTTGATATGTGAAAAAAGATCTGTTTCCTCGTTAATGCTGAGAAGAAATTTTTCTTTTATATCACTGAGGATATATTCACTGTAAGCCATTGTCCATTCTCCTGCTCAGAATTGATAGATTCACAGAGCTTACCCTTATTATTAATGGGTGCTTTATTTAATCACTGCGTCTTCAATGATGACATCATACTTATAATTGGCACCAAAGTCCTTATTGGCATGTAACACACCCTCAACTACTACTATAGAGTCCTGTTCTGGAGCATCCTGGGAGGTAACTACCAGGTCGTGGGTGTTTTTCATGGGGTTGCCGGTGCCGTCCTGAATATGGATCCAGTTTCTGCCCATGATCATCTTGGAGACCTTCATCACCTTACCCTTGACCTGAACCTTTTTGTCGTTCAGTTTTTCCCCATTGGCAAAGCACTCCTCTACGGTCTGGGCGTTGTCACCAGTGGCTTTTTCAACCTTTACCTCAGCAGCAGGGACGATGGCGGTTGAAGAACCGCCGGAACCAGCAGTCATGGCAGCCGGAACCCCGCCCATCATGGCTCCTTCCATGTTTAAACCCTTATGCGGGTCAGCAGCCATAGCTTTACCCGCTGCAGCGTTACCAGCAGTTACAAGACCAGAGGAAAAGACAATGACATCAAAGGTTCTGCCAAGGGTTTTGGCCTCAAACTGAGTCATGGTCATGCCGGGATTGGCTGCTATCTCCTGGCCAACCTCTATTTTGGACTGGGGAATTGCCACCCAGACCTTTCCCTGGGAGGCATCAACATGCATATAGGTGTAACCGGCAGCGTCCATGCTCTCCAGTACCTTGCCCTTGATGGCCTGTCCATCAAGGTTGGCTACGGCTGCTGCGGCAGCAGGCTCTTTTTTATCTTCTGCGCATACAGGGCCGGTGATTAACAGTGCCAGAGCCAGTGCGGCCGGGATCGTCAGATGTTTCATTTGATATCTCTCCTTAAAATGTTAGAATATTAGTTTTTAAAAAAACAAAAACTCAATAAAAGTAATAAACTGAAATAACTTCACTGACGCATAAAGCTGAATGGCAGTGACTTAGAACGGAAAATATAAGTTCTTGCCGCTTGCCTGTCAACATTGATTTACTGAATCAACAGGAGTTACTCGATATGGTGTGCGATTGCACGAGCCCAGACCTGGTAGCCACGGCTTGACAGGTGTACTCCGTCATCGAGAAAACAGGGGCGGGTAATGGGCAGACACAGTTCGGTGAATGGTTCGGTCATGTCCAGGAAAAGGCAGTTGCTTTGTTCAGCAATATCGTGGAGTTTTGCATTAATTTCGGCCAGACCCTCCAGAAGCTGATTGTTAAAGCTCATGGGCATGAGCGAGTTGAGAGTGATAGTGCTGTTGGAACACATCAGTTGGAGTCTGGGCAGCATAGATGTAAAAACCGCAGGAAACCAGGTGTTGCTCATCAGCAGGTTATTGGTTCCTGATAGTATCAGGATATGATCCGGTTCCGCCAGTTCCGAAATTTCCGCTGCTACCCTGGCTGACAGTTCTTCCACCATTTCTCCGGCGCAGCCCCGGTTGATAATGGAAATCTCAGGCAACAGGCTCTCCCAGTCGCCCCATTCGGCAAGCGAGTCTCCCAGCATCAGCAGGGTCTTTTGCCTCTTCTTCATCTTTTTCCCTTGATTTTCGACTGAAGAACAACACAGCCCATGGGTAGAACGGCAACTACGCCGATCAAGGGAATTTTAACCGCCTTGTTGATGGATACAAAATCATCGGGTGAGGGTTGGCCGGTATCAATGATTTTTTTCCAGTCAACTGTTGCAGGATTTGGGGGCGGTATAATAAAGGCGACAGGTTTGCTGCGGTGTCCGTTGATCATGACAAAAAAATCAGAGTTCTCTTTATCCGGGAGATCATTTCCCTTGAGAAAAAAGGCCAGGGTGTGGCAGTCGTAGGACCAGTCTTCCTGCCCAGGAATAAGACCCTGCCACCTGATTTCATCCATCCTGGGCGGCTGATCCGGGTTGCTGTTGCCATCACGGGAGGTATCAAAAAAATCAGCCCTGCGAAAAACAGGATGCGCCCGCCTGAGGTGAATGAGTTTGCGAAAAAAGCGAAATAATCCCTGCCTTTTTTCAAGGAGCTGCCAGTTGAGCCAGCTAATTTCATTGTCCTGACACCAGGCATTGTTATTACCCTGCTGACTGCGACCGAATTCATCCCCGGCCACCAGCATGGGAACCCCCTGGGAGAGGAAGAGGATTACTGCCATGGTGCGGCAGCGTCGGGTGCGCAGTGCCAGTATTGCCGGGTCATCGGTATCCCCCATGGCACCGGAGTCCCAACTCAGGTTATTGCTGTCGCCATCCCGGTTGTCTTCCCCGTTAGCCAAGTTCTGTTTTTCATTATAACTGACCAGATCGGCCAGGGTAAAGCCGTCGTGGCTGGTGATAAAGTTGATAGAGTTACAGGGGCGGCGACCGTTATGCTGGTACAGGTCTGAGCTACCCGCAATTCGGGTGGCCAGAGTCGAAACCATATCCGGTGTACCGGTCATAAACCTGCGGATATCGTCGCGGAATTTGCCGTTCCATTCTGCCCAGCGATGGTGCGCGGAAAAGTGACCCACCTGGTAAAGACCTGCTGCGTCCCATGCTTCGGCAATGATCTTGGAGTCGGCAAGGATTGGATCCTCGGCTATCATCTCCACCACCGGTGGATTGGTGAGCACCTTGCCGTCCTGATCTCTTCCCAGGATGGAGGCCAGGTCAAAGCGAAATCCATCCACGTGCATCTCCACCACCCACCAGCGCAGGGCATCCATGATCAGGTTGCGAACTACAGGATGGTTGCAGTTGACCGTATTACCGCAGCCGGAAAAGTTGAGATAGGATCTG
>DAOVTM010000229.1 GCA_030633145.1 Desulfobulbaceae bacterium | reverse complement strand
GACCCTGATCGGCAGGGAGAAGTGATTGAGGTTGCCCTGTCCAAAGAACTGCTTGCATCTAAAGTGGAAGTCCTGGAATCGGTTATCAGCGAAGGAGAGCAGGTTAATATCCAGGAGATGGAGGTGTTGATCGGCGGCGGTCGTGGAGTGGAAAGCGAAAAGGGTTTTGAGCTGATTGTTGAGTTGGCCCGAGAATTCAACGGTGCTGTTGCGGCCTCAAGGGCTGCGGTTGATGCGGGCTGGATACCTTACCCTCACCAGGTCGGGCAGACCGGTAAAACAGTTTGTCCTAAACTCTACATTGCCTGCGGTATTTCCGGGGCTATCCAGCACGCAGTGGGGATGCAGTCTGCTGAAACCGTGGTTGCCATTAATCGGGACAGCAAGGCTCCGATCTTTGATATTGCCACCTACGGGCTTGTCGGCGATCTCTTTGAAATTATGCCCCTCTTAATTCAAAAGGTTCAGGAGCAGCGAAAGTCATGAGTCTGGAAGGTAAAACAGCATTAGTTACCGGCGGCAGCCGGGGGATCGGCAGGGCGATCTGTTTGCGGCTGGCAGTCCAGGGCGCACTGGTTGGGATTAACTATGTCAGCAATGCCGGTGCAGCCGAGGAAACCTTGGCGGAAATTACTGCTGCCGGGGGCAAAGGCTTTGTGACTGGTTTTGATGTGGCTGACAGTGATGCGGCGCAAAAGGCAATCAAAGAAATTACCGGAGAGCATGGCGGGGTCGATATCCTGGTCAATAACGCAGGTATCACCCGGGACGGACTCATGGCCCGTATGAAGGAGGCGGACTGGGACGCAGTTCTGGATACCAACCTGAAAGGGGCCTTTACCTGCAGTAAGGCAGCCATGCGCGCCATGATCAAGAAACGGTGGGGGCGGATTATTAATATCACCTCGGTTATCGGATTTCTTGGTAATGGCGGTCAGGTAAACTATGGTGCGGCCAAGGCTGGCCTGATTGGTTTTTCCAAATCCATGGCCCGAGAGCTGGCAGGACGCAATATCACCGTGAACTGCATTGCTCCCGGTTATATTGTCACCGATATGACCAGCGAGTTGTCCGAGGATATTCAGGAGATGATCAAGGCTCAGATTCCCCTGGGAACGCTGGGTACCCCCGAAGATGTGGCTGCCGCAGCGTCCTATCTGGCCTCTGTAGAGAGCGGCTATGTAACCGGGCAGACCCTGCATGTTAACGGTGGCATGTATATGGGTAATTAGAAGGATCGTAAATCGTAACCTAGAAGAACAACGTATAAAAAAAATACAGGAGAAAGACAATGGCAGTTGAAGAGAAAATGGTGGATATTATTGTAGAGCAGTTGAGTGTCGATAAAGCAAAAGTTGTTCCAGGTGCCTCATTTATTGATGATCTCGGTGCGGATTCTCTGGATCTCGTTGAATTGATCATGGCCATGGAAGAGGAGTTTGATGCAGAAATTCCCGATGATGATGCCGAGAAGATCACCACTGTTCAGGGTGCCATTGATTTTATCAAGGAGCTTCAGAAGTAAACACATTGGCAATGGTATTTAAGTTCCAACTATAATCGGTCTTGTAAAATGGATGAAAATAAGATGCTTTCTGAAAAGGATATTCCCGTAAACGAGCGACTTATCTTTGCCCTGGATGTTTCCAGTGTCAAGGAAGCCATGGAGCTTGTTGACGAAATGGGGGAGAGCATTGTTTTTTATAAGATCGGTTTGCAGCTTTTTATGGCTGGCGGATATTTTGAACTGGTGCAGGAGCTTGTCCGTCGAGGTAAAAGAGTATTTGTTGATTTGAAGTTCTTTGATGTTCCACAAACGGTACAGTCTGCTGTTGCACAACTGAACAAATATGGGGCATCATTTGCGACAGTACACGGGAATGATGCAATTCTTAAAGCCGCTGTCAAGGCAAAAGACGAGCTGAAAATTCTTGCTGTAACGGTTCTTACCAGTCTTGATCAGGCAGATATGGATGACCTTGGCTTTAAGGTAAATGTTAAAGATGTTGTGCTTTCCAGAGCAAAACGTGCTCTGGCGATAGGATGTGACGGTGTTATCTCATCCGGACTTGAAGTACCTGAGATAAGAGAGAACGTGGGAGAACGATTTATAATCGTAACGCCGGGGATCAGGCCTGTGCTGAATACTGACGATCAAAAGCGAACCGTTGACGTAGAAGAGGCGTTTTACAGGGGAGCTGATTATATTGTCGTTGGCAGGCCGATAAGAGAGTCTAATGATTTTGATACTCCAAAAAAAGCAGCCGATAGCATCCAGGCTCGCATCAGAAATATTTTTGATAAATCTTAAGTAGCCACAGGATCAGCAAACTGGAGATTATGACGTGAAACGACGGGTTGTTGTAACAGGTGTGGGGCTGGTAACCCCGCTGGGAACCGGGACTGAAAAAACCTGGCAGGGATTGGTGAACGGGCGCAGTGGCATTGGGTCGATCACCCGTTTTGATGCCTCTGATCAGGGATCACAGATTGCCGCAGAGGTGACGGATTTTGACCCGACCCTCTGGTTTGACAAGAAACAGGCAAAGCATCTGGATCATTTTGTCCAGTACGCCATTGCTGCCGCAGATCTAGCAGTCAAACAAAGCGGTCTTGAGATCACAGAGGAGAACAGCGAGCGGGTGGGAGTGATCACCGGCTGCGGTATGGGGGGACTGCCCACTATCGAGGAGTACCACGGGGTCTATGTGAACCGGGGTCCACGCAGGATAACTCCCTTTTTCATTCCCAGGGTGATACCCAATATGCCCTCCGGCCATATCTCCATGCGCTTTAACGCCAAGGGGGCGAACCTCTCCCTTTCAACTGCCTGTGCCGCCGGAACCCATGGGGTCGGTGAGGCCTACCGCCATATTATGTATGGTGACTGCGACGCAGTGATAACCGGCGGAGCTGAATCGGTTGTCTGTCCGCTTGCTCTGGGCGGCTTTGGCTCCATGAAGGCTCTCTCCAAACGCAATGACGATCCCGAACACGCCTCCCGGCCCTTTGATCTGGATCGGGACGGTTTTGTCATTGCCGAAGGTGCGGGTATGATTGTCCTGGAGGAATTGGAGCAGGCTCGAGCCAGGGGTGCGGTAATTCTGGCTGAGATGGTTGGGTATGGACAGTCCAGTGATGCCTATCATATTGCTGCGCCACCGGAAACAGGTGAGGGTGCTGCCCGCTGCATGGCAATGGCTCTCAAGAGCGCAGGCATGAACCCGGAAGACATTGACTATATCAATGCCCATGGCACCTCGACTCCGCTCAATGATCGCTGTGAAACAGCAGCCATCAAGACGGTGTTTGGCGATCATGCCCATACGCTGGCTATCAGTTCAACCAAGTCGATGACCGGTCATGCCCTTGGGGCGGCAGGTGGGTTTGAGGCGGCCTTTACTGCCCTGACCCTCCATCATCAGACCATTGCCCCGACCATGAATCTGGAAACCCCTGACCCTGCCTGTGACCTTGATTATGTGCCAAATATGGCCAGGGAAACTCAGGTTCGGGCGGCGATGTCCAACTCCTTTGGTTTTGGCGGCACCAACGGGGTTATTATTATGAAACAGTTTGCTTGAAAGGAAAAGAAGCATGAAGATAGCAGTGGGCAGTGACCACGGCGGGTTTGTATATAAACAGCTTATCATAGATTTTCTCCGAAAGATCGGCCAGGAAATTGAGGATGTGGGCTGTTATTCGACCGATTCTGTGGATTATCCGAACCAGGCCGATAAGGTTTGCGAAAAGGTACATAACGGTGAGTGCGAGCGTGGAATCCTTATCTGCGGCACTGGTATAGGGATGTCCATTGCTGCCAATCGGCATGATGGTATCCGGGCTGCTCTCTGCCACGAGGCCTTTACCGCCAGAATGAGCCGGGAACATAACAACGCCAATGTTCTCTGTATCGGTGAACGGGTCTTGGGACAGGAGATTGCCCTGGATGTGGTCGGAACCTGGGTGGAAACAGAATTTGCCGGAGGCCGTCACCAGCGCAGGCTGGATTTGATGGCAGAAACCAGAAGTTAGAAGCCAGAAGATAGAGCCTTCTGGATTCAGACTTGTTCTGGTTTTTAGTTTCTAATAAGGAAAGAAAATATGGCTACATTGAAAGAAACAGATCTGGATATTTACCGGTATATTCAATATGAACTTGAGCGTCAGACAAATCAACTGGAACTCATTGCCTCGGAAAATATAGTTTCCAGAGCCGTGCTGGATGCTCAAGGCTCGATTTTTACCAATAAATATGCTGAAGGATATCCAGGAAAACGGTATTACGGTGGCTGTGATTACACCGACGAGGTGGAAGATCTGGCTCGCAACCGGGCCATGGAACTTTTTAACGCCGAATATGCCAATGTCCAGCCCCACTCCGGCAGCCAGGCCAATATGGCGGTCTATTTTGCTACCCTCAAACCGGGCGACAAGGTGCTGGGCATGGATCTGGCTCATGGCGGTCACCTGACCCACGGAGCCACGGTTTCTTTTTCCGGCAAGCTGTTTAACTTTGTCTCCTACGGGGTCAGGCGCGATACTGAAACCATTGATATGGCAGAGGTGGAGCGGATTGCCTTTGAAAATCGGCCTAAGATGATCGTTGCCGGGGCCAGTGCCTATCCCAGGCTTATTGATTTTGAAGGATTTCGTCGTATTGCCGATCAGATTGGAGCCCTGTTCATGGTCGATATGGCTCATATTGCCGGTCTGGTGGCCGCCGGGGTTCATCCGTCACCTGTTCCGTACGCTGATTTTGTCACCACCACTACCCATAAGACCTTGCGCGGCCCCAGGGGTGGTCTCATTCTTGCCAGGGAAAAACATGGCAAGGTTGTTAACTCAAACATCTTTCCGGGTATTCAGGGCGGCCCCCTGGTGCATGTTATTGCTGCTACAGCTGTTTGCTTTAAGGAGGCTATGACCCAGGAGTATCGTGAGTATCAGCAGCAGGTGGTGACCAATGCCTCTGTGCTGGCCGACCGGCTCTCTGAACACGGATTCCGAATTGTTTCCGGGGGGACTGATAATCATCTGATGCTCATTGACCTCAAAAGCAAGGATATCACCGGCAAAGAGGCAGAAAACTTGCTGGAAGATGCCGGGCTGACCGTCAACAAGAATGCTATTCCCTTTGATACCCAGTCCCGTTTTGTCACTGGTGGGATTCGTATCGGTACCCCCTCGATTACCACCAGAGGATTAAAGGAGGCGGAGATGATCAGGATAGCTGACTGGATCAACCAGGTTCTGACCTCCCGACAGTCAGAGGTCATTGCCCAGGTACGCTTTGAGGTGCGGGAACTGTGCGACACCCTGCCCCTGTACCCGGAGATTGAGCGGGAGGCTCTGCTTAGCTGAGGCTGTCAATTAACCCATGAAATGTCCCTACTGTGACCATCTCGACAACCGGGTAATTGACTCCCGTCTCAACAAGGATAAGACCATAACCCGGCGCCGTCGGGCCTGTGGTTCCTGTGAGCAGCGTTTTACCACCTACGAACGTATCGAGATGATGCTGCCCATGCTCATTAAGAAGGATGGCCGCCGGGAGCAGTGGAACCGGGGCAAGATCATCCTCGGCCTGGAAAAGGCCTGCGAAAAACTGCCGGTGTCCATGACAGAGATTGATACCTTTGTTGATGAGATAGAACGGCGGCTGCAGGAGGTGGGCGGTAAGGAGATTTCGACCAATCTGATCGGTGAATGGGTCATGGAGGCTCTGCCCGAGCTTGACGAGGTTGCCTATGTCCGTTTTGCCTCGGTGTATCGGCAGTTCAAAGATGTGAACGAGTTTATGGATGAGTTGAAGCAGTTCCTTGGAGAGCGTGACGGTGACTGAGGAGTACTCCCACCGTAAGCAGGATCAAGACTATATGCGACTTGCCATTGGGCTTGCTGAAAAAGGGCTGGGCAGGACATCGCCTAATCCCTGCGTGGGAGCAGTTATAGTCCGGGATGGTCACATCCTGGGTCAAGGCTACCATCATCGGGCCGGAACTCCCCACGCAGAGATCAATGCCATCAGCGATGCCGGGGACGACTGTCGTGGTGCGACCATCTATGTTACCTTAGAGCCGTGCAATCATACTGGTAAAACCCCACCTTGCAGCAGAGCAGTTCTGGCAGCGAGCATTGAACGGGTGGTTATCGGCATGGCAGACCCTAACCCCGTTGCTGAGGGCGGGGCTGATTTCCTCCAGGCACAAGGACTTGCCGTGGAATGCGGTGTTCTGGAGGATGAGTGCAGGAAGCTCAATTATCCCTTTCTCAAGCACGTTGCCACCGGCCTTCCCTGGCTGGTGATGAAGGCGGGCATGAGTCTGGATGGCAAGATCAGTCGGAAACGTGGTTTTGGCGGCCCAATCACCGGGCCGGAATCAAAAAAAAGGGTGCATCAGCTACGGGACAGGCTGGATGCGATCCTGATAGGGATCGGCACCGCCCTGATAGACGACCCCTCCCTGACCACCCGATTGGGGATAGAGG
>DAOVTM010000205.1 GCA_030633145.1 Desulfobulbaceae bacterium | reverse complement strand
CTGCTCAACTCGCTTGCGGTTAACTGGATGGCGTTCAAGAACACGGCGAGAACCCCGCATCAACTCTGCAAGATACTTTACATCCAAATATTGTTGATAATGATCCGTCACATCCTGATCCATATAATCATGGGGTGGAACAGTGTGCAGGGACTCAGGCACAGCCCCCTGATGAACCATTATATGACGATAATTGATCCCCGGATAAAAGGTGAGCCGGTCTATACCACATTCCTCCTGCACTGCTTGAATTAACTCCCCGGCCTCGGCAGTAGAGATATGGCCTGCGCTGTAATCGAGCATGGTCACCGAATCAGGGTCGATATAATCAACTGTGACCAGATTACAACGAAAGGCAATCTCACCGGGCTGAAGGGCAATCCCCATGCTGGCTGCCTCCAGCGGTGCCCGCCCGCAATAGTATTGATCCGGTTCATAGCCCATCAAGGAGAGGTTGGCAACATCACTGCCCGGCGGATAGCCGTCAGGCACGGTCTGCACCAGCAGGGGTTCACCTGCGGCACAGAGCCGGTCGATCATTGGTTTGCGGGCTGCCTCAAGGGGCGTTTTTCCGCCAAGGGCAGGTACTGGGGTGTCTCCCATGCCGTCACCAATGAGCAGAATAAACTTCATCGGGAGCCTGCCTCTATGTCATCTTGGATATACACAAAATACTTCATCAGGAATCCGCCTCATCACCTTCGTCCAGCATACGAATTTTGACCGTGGGCGCACTGACCATATCCAGCGCATTAATTTCGCCCAGGGCGGCGTGAATGTCTGATTCTCCGGCTGTGTGGGTGGTCAGGACAATGGAAACCGGGCCGCCTTCCTGCCGTCCCTTCTGCATCACCGATTCGATACTAATCTTGTGTTTGCTGAGAATTCCGGCAATGGCGGCCAGTACTCCAGGTTCATCCCTGGCCGTGATCCGGAAATACCATGGGCAGGAAAGCTCCTCCATGGGAGTGATCCCGATCTCTTTAATCTCTTCTGAGAGATAGGAAAGAGACGGCACCCTGCCCACGGAACCGCTGCTGATATTACGGGCAATATCCATAATATCAGCGGCCACCGCACTGCCAGTGGGTAGTTTACCGGCACCAAGACCATAGAGCAGGACATTACCCACCATGTCTCCGCTGAAATGGATCCCGTTATAGGCTCCGCTGATGGAGGCCAGCATGTGCGAATGTGGTACCATGGTGGGATGCACCCTGGCCTCGACATGATCACCATGATTGCGACTGATGGCCAGCAGTTTAATGCAGCAACCGAACTCCCGGGCAAACTCGATATCCACTGGCTCCACCTCAGTGATCCCTTCGGTGGCGATTTCGTTGTGGGTGATGTTCATGCCATAAGCAATGGTCATGAGGATGGCGAGCTTATGGGCGGTATCAATTCCTTCCACATCATAGGTTGGATCAGCCTCGGCAAAACCCAGTTTCTGGGCATCCTTGAGTACCTCATCAAAGGGGACTCCCTCATCGGTCATCCGGGTGAGGATATAATTGGCAGTACCGTTCATGATCCCCATGATAGATTGAATCCGGTTGGCGACCAGTCCCTCTTTCAAGGATTTAATCAAGGGGATACCGCCGCCCACGCTGGCCTCAAAACCGACCTCTACCCCCTGGACAGCGGCAGCGGCAAAGATCTCTTTTCCCTCCTGGGAGAGCAGTGCCTTATTAGCGGTCACCACGTGCTTGCCTGCTGCTATGGCATCCATGACAAAGGTCTTGGCAGGTTCAATGCCGCCGATCAGTTCGACCACAATGTCGATCTCTGGATCATTGATCAAGGCCTTTGCGTCATTGGTCAGCTCGGTATCTGCAAACTGCGGCGGCAGCTCGGAAATCATGATGTCCGCCACCTTGGCCAGGCGCAAGGTCAGTCCACTGCGCTGGACAAGCCGTTCTTTCTGGGAGAGCAGCACCTCTGCCAGTCCGCTGCCCACGGTGCCGAAACCTATGAGTCCTATATTAATTGTTTTCATTATTTTGATATGTATTTTTTATATAGTTATAGTTAGCTGACATCTGCGCTGGAAACGCAATAACTCCTCAGCACTCAAAGAGAGCCATTATGCCGGTTCCTTTGACATTCGCTATTCTCTTTATCCGCCATTCCTACCCTTTTTAGTCCTGAATGTCAAAAAGTATAGAGCCATATTTTAATAGCGTAACCGTCTCAGTTGCGTTATAGTGTCCTCTAAATGAGAGGTCATTCATTTAGAATATATGTTATTTTATTTTATTTATTAAATAGTTGTACAATTATTTTCCTTTTAAAATCCTACCTGACAGGAGACGATTATGAACATTCTCGCATTTGGACCAAACGGCAGTGGAAAGGGTACCCAGGGTGCCATTGTAAAAGATAAGTATGGCATGGATCATATTGAATCCGGTGCTATCTTCCGTGAGCATATCAAGGGCGGCACCGAGCTTGGCAAAAAGGCCAAGGAATATATTGACAAGGGCGATCTGGTACCTGACGAGATCACTATTCCCATGGTTCTTGAGACCTTGGAAAAATCTAAGGAAAAGGGTTGGTTGCTGGACGGTTTTCCCCGCTCTCTGGCTCAGGCAGAGGCTCTGGACAAGGCTCTGAATGAGTCCGGCATGGGTCTTGACTATGTCCTTGAAATCGTTCTTGACCGTGAAATCGCCAAAGAGCGCATCATGGGACGCCGTCTCTGTGCCAACGACAACAATCATCCCAACCATATCGCCTTTGATGCTATCAAGCCTGTGGAAAAAGATGGCAAACTGGTTTGCCGGGTCTGCGGAGGTGAGTTGAGCATGCGTGACGATGACCAGGACGAAAATGCCATCGGCAAACGGCATGGTATCTATTATGATGAGACCACCGGTACCATGGCAGCTGTCAACTATTTCAAGGATAAGAGCAGTGCCAAGGTTATCTCTATTGATGGTTCCAAGGGGATTCAGGAGATTTCTGCTGATATCATGAGTCAGCTTGATTGATAGACTGAAGTTTGCAGTTTGATGAACAAGGCGTTTTCGTACTCAGGTGCGAAAACGCTTTTTTTATTGCTCATCACACTATAACTGAACAGTTGTACAATGTCTCATGATGCGTTACAGTTTAAACTATGATCAAAAGCTTTAAACACAAAGGGCTTGCTAAATTATTTGAAAAGGTCGTTCCCGTCGAATCAAGCAAAATCTTCAAAAGAGAGCCTTGCGAAGATTGGACGCTTTGGATCAAACGGAATCATTGAGAGATTTAAACCTGCCTGGTTTCAACTTTCACGGTCTCCATGGTGTCCCTATAAGCGTTACAGTGTCCACGTCAATGGCCCTTGGTGTATTACTTTTGAATGGGAAGACGGTGAAGTATTGAGAGTAGATTTGGAACAATATCATTGAGGTATCATTATGGGAGATGTGATTAAACGCCCTTTGAAGCGACCCCCTGTTCATCCAGGTGAAATTTTACGGGAAGACGTACTTCCAACCCTTGGCCTGTCTGTGAGCGAAGCAGCACTTTGTATTGGTGTTTCACGTCAGCAATTACATCGAATCCTGGCCTGTACGCATCCAATTACGACTGATATGGCACTCAGGATTGGTAAGTTTGCCGGTAACGGGCCAAACCTCTGGCTGCGAATGCAACAATCTTATGATTTATGGTTTGCCGAGCATAGGATGAAAAAGGAAATAGACAGAATTAAAACAGTTTCAGTAGTTGCACAATGTCTTCACTAATTAAATATACCATTTAATAACATGCAATCATTCATTCACACCCGGCTCAGCGAGTCAATCACTGCCAAGGAAGATTTTGTCAACCAGTCAAGGGACAGAATCCTTGAACTGGCAGAAAAAATCACCACAACCTTTACCAATGGCAACAAGCTCCTTATCTTTGGTAACGGCGGCAGCGCAGCTGATGCCCAGCATCTGGCGGCAGAGTTTGTTAACCGCTTTATCATTGACCGTGCGCCCCTGCCTGCCATTGCCCTGACCACGGACAGCTCCATCCTGACTGCTATCGGTAATGATTTTTCATATCAACAGGTTTTTGAAAAACAGGTGCAGGCTCTGGGCAAACCCGGTGACCTTGCCTTGGGTATCACTACCTCGGGAACGTCCGGCAACGTGGTTACGGCTCTGGCGACTGCCAGAGAGATGGGGCTGGTAACTGCCGCTCTTACCGGTGGTACAAGCATCCCGAAAAATGGCGTGGTGCAGTACTGTGACCTGCTGCTCAATGTACCATCAGATACCACAGCCCGTATTCAGGAGGTTCACCTCTGGATTGAGCACCTTGTCTGTGAAATTGTGGAACGAAATATGTTTTCGGAAAATTAGATGACAAAAGAAAAAAAAATACTCCCCCTGGATTTCAGTAACCTGAACACCTATTCGGTGCATGACCGCCACTCCAAGGTAACAGTGGATGACTTTGCCCGGCCAGTTTATCCCGGCATGACAGTCAAAGAACTACTGGCAGGTCTGCCCCACCAGTTTGCGGGCAACGACTTCCCGGAATTCGTGGAGCGGACAGCAACCGCAATCAATGATAACCGCCCGATACTTCTTGGTATGGGAGCCCATGTCATCAAGGTGGGTCTGAACCCTATCCTCATTGACCTGATGGAACGGGGTATCATTTCAGCCATTGCCCTGAACGGAGCCGGGATTATCCATGATACTGAAATTGCCATGGTGGGCCGTACCTCGGAAGAGGTCGGCGATGTGCTGGGATCAGGAGCCTTTGGTGCGGCAGAGGAGACCGGCAGGATCCTCAACAGAGCCATCAACCAGGGTGCAGATGAGGGGATCGGACTGGGTGAAGCCGTGGGTAATGCCCTGCTGAGAGAGGATTTCCCATTTAATAAGCAAAGCCTGCTGGCCCAGGCACGAAGGATGAACATTCCAGTGACCGTACATGTGGCAATAGGTACGGATATCATCCATATCCACCCTGATGTAGATGGTGCCAGTATCGGTCAAACCAGCCACTATGATTTCCGCATCTTCTGTTCCCTGGTAAGCAGCCTGGAAGGCGGGGTCTATCTTAATGTCGGCTCTGCGGTACTGCTGCCCGAGGTTTTTCTCAAGGCATTGACCGTGGTTCGTAACTTGGGACACGAGGTGAAACGATTTACCACTGCGAATTTTGATTTTATCCGTCACTATCGACCGGCAACTAATGTAGTACACCGCCCTACCCTTGAAGGCGGCAAAGGCTTCAACTTTACCGGACACCATGAACTGATGATTCCACTGCTTGCGTCGGCAATAGTGGACAGGTTGGAATCGATCTGATAGAGTATTGTTCAGCTATAAAACGGATCAACGTGATGACACCTGCGCAGCAGCTAAACAGGTATTGGCTGGCTGATGTTGACAAAATTATTGTGGACAAAACTATTCGCATAATGACAATTTTTCACCCCTGCGCAAGACTAATAAATACATTTAAATAATAACATCAATGAACAACAACCATTCCATCCAGAAAAAAGGCAAGGTCTATCTTGTCGGAGCAGGTCCCGGTGACCCCGGCCTGATCACCCTGCGCGGCAAATTCCTCCTCCAGCGGGCCGACGTAGTGGTCTATGACTACCTGGCCAATAAAAAGCTCCTTAACTATGTACCCGACGATGCTGAGTTCATCTATGCGGGCAAAAAAGGGGGCGGCCTGCATGCCTTTACCCAGGAGGGCATCAATCAACTGCTGGTGGATCACGCCACAGCCGGTAAACGGGTAGTACGCCTCAAAGGAGGCGACCCCTTTATCTTTGGCCGTGGTGCTGAAGAGATTGAGGAGCTGGTGGAGGCGGGGATCGACTTTGAGGTGGTTCCCGGAGTTACCTCGGCCACTGCCGCAGCAACCTATGCGGGTATCCCCATCACCCATCGCGACTATACGGCCTCGGTTGCCTTTGTCACCGGACACGAGGCTACAGGCAAGAAGGAGTCTAACATAGCCTGGGATAAACTTGCCACAGGTGCTGGAACCATTGTCATCTATATGGGAATCAAGAACCTGCCCATTATTACCAAAAAATTAATGGACAACGGCAGGGCTCCGGACACCCCGGTGGCTGTAGTTCGCTGGGCATCCACCCCGATCCAACAGTCCGTGGTCGGCACC
Source organism: Desulfobulbaceae bacterium (assembly GCA_030633145.1). GTDB lineage: Bacteria > Desulfobacterota > Desulfobulbia > Desulfobulbales > Desulfobulbaceae > DAOVTM01. The sequence continues at coordinate 1,037 of DAOVTM010000205.1, read as the reverse complement.
CTTGAAACCATCACCGAGGTGGTACGAAAGGAGGGAATCAAGCCGCCCGCCCTGGTAATTGTCGGAGAAGTGGTCAAGCTGCGCAAATCCATAGACTGGTTTGAAAAACGCCCCTTGTTTGGTAAGAGAATGGTGGTCACCCGTACCAGGGAGCAGGCCAGTGAGCTGGTCTCACGGCTGGAGGAACACGGAGCGGAATGTCTGGAATACTCCACCATCCATATTGAAGTGGTGGACGATTACCAATTGCTGGATCAGGCTGTTGCAAACATGGAGTCGTACGACTGGATTCTCTTCACCAGCCTCAACGCCATCACCTATTTTTTCAAACGGCTCAATGAACTGGGTCGGGACAGCCGAGTCTTGGCAGGAATCCGCATCGGCGCAGTGGGTCGGGCAACCGCTGATGCCCTGTTGCAGTATGGTCTCCTGGCGGATCTGATCCCGGAAAAATTCACCGGTGCAGGACTGGCAGAGTCCTTGATTGCAGGTAAGGAAAAGGGAAAAAATGTAAAGGGAAAAAATATCCTCCTGCCCAGGGCACTCAAGGCCATGGAGACCCTGCCTGAGATGCTGAACGATGCCGGAGCAACAGTGACCGTGGCCCCCGTATATCGCAATGTCCCGCCCAAGGGACGACGGGACGAACTCTGCGCTCAACTCCGGGAAGGCGAGATTGACCTCCTGACCTTTACCAGCTCCTCCACAGTGACCAACTTCCTGACCATGGTGGATGCCGACTCCCCGGAACAGCTACGAAAACTGCTGGACGGAGTAAAAATTGCTGCCATCGGCCCGATTACCGCAGAAACAGTGACTGACAACGGCTTAACCGTAGATATCCAGCCGGACAACTATACCATTATTGACATGGTCGATGCCATTGTGGATTATTACGAGTGTTGAGTTGTAAAAATGTTGCAACTGTTCCATATTGACCTGTTACCTGCCAAATCCAACCGAACAGGGACAAAGGAACAAAACTCAGCAAAGAGAAAGAAGGAACATGCCCTGCTCTGCGGCAGATGCGGGGCAAT
>DAOVTM010000056.1 GCA_030633145.1 Desulfobulbaceae bacterium | reverse complement strand
AGCGGTATCCAGCAGTTCCATGGCCCGAAGGTTCATCTCACCCGCCTTCATGGCAACGGGAACACAGTCCTCAATGGTCAACCCCTCTGCCAGCATGGCGGAAAGCGCATCGTACATAAAGGCTGCAACAGCAGGATCACTTTGTCCCAGGATTGCGGCATGGTCAGCATAAGCAGCCATTCCCTTAAGGGCATACAGCAGGGTCTGTTTCAAGGAACGAACATTCTCGTCCACGTCCAGACTCTGGATAAAGTCAAGGTCAGCACCCTGTTTGGCAAGACCAGCCACAGAATCAGCCGGGGTATAGCTGGCTGCGGGATGAGCAAAGTCAGTATTTCCACCAGCAGCAGCAATCTGGCTCTTGAGGGACTCACGCAGTTCAACGGTCTTATTGACCAGGACTACAAATCGTTCCGGGTCAAAATCCACATTGGTCAGGGTGGAGAATACAGCCTCCATGGTGAAGTGGTCAATTTTTTCATCAACAATATTCTGCTTGCGGGCCTCGGCAGCAAACAGGGACATGCCGCAGAGGGCATAGATGAGTACATCTTCAATATCGGCGACTTCTTCATTTTTGCCGCAAACACCGATCTTGGTGCAGGCAACACCCTTGGCAGTCTGTTCACACTGGTTACAATACATGATAAAGCTCCTTGGTTTGTATTTTTGTTTGTTGTGTCTTTGTTGTCTTTGCTGTTAGAATAAGAGGGACTATAACCACAAAGTACCCCTTGTCCATTGACCTATGTCAAAAAAAAGAAATTAATGGAAACTATTTTCAACATGACTGGAAAAGAAAAAATAATTCAAAGCTCTATGCTGTTTAAGGGCCTTTCAGAGGAACTCCTGCATCGGGTCAGCAGAATCAGCAGGGAAAAAACCTTCAAACGCGGGGAGACGATTTTCTTTGAAGGGGACGAGGCTACCGGTTTTTATATGGTCAGCAAGGGCAAGGTCAAGATCTTCAAGATGTCCATGGACGGCAGGGAGCAGATACTGCATATCTATGGGCCGGGTGAGCCATTCGGCGAGGTGCCTGTCTTCCACGGGCAGCCCTTTCCAGCCAACGCAGTCACCATGATTAGCTCAACCCTCCTCTTTTTTCCCAGAGAGGAATTTGTTGATCTGGTCAGGGACACGCCGACCCTGGCTCTGTCCATGCTGGCCATGCTTTCGCTTAGGCTGCGGCGTTTTGCCGCCCAGGTGGAGAGTCTTTCTTTGAAAGAGGTGCCGAGCCGCCTGGCAGCTCATCTGGTCTATTTGACGGAAGAGCAGAAACGGACGGACAAGGTGGTGCTGGATATTCCCAAAGGCCAGCTGGCAAGTCTGCTGGGAACCAGCCCGGAAACCCTGTCCAGGATCTTTGCTAAAATGAGCGAGGAGGGCGTTATTCGGGTGGATGGCAAGACTATTGCGCTGCTGGATTATGAGGAATTGCTGAACAGATGAGCCAGGGACAGAACAACAGGTTGGCGGAGAGCTGAAACTCGTCAGCTCTCAGCTTGATTTTCTTTTTGGGATACCTGCGGCGGCCTGTTTTTTTTGTCCAGATGCAGTGCAGAGATGTCAAGCTCCTTGCCCAGGTTGTGCATGGGGAAAAGGGCAAAGATCGGCCACCATTCCAAAGGGTTGTAAAATTGCAGGGCTACCCCGTTTTTATCCGTTCGTACCACCTTGGCAGGAACCTTGATGTTCAGTTCACTGTCCCTGCCGCGCAGGATGATTTTTATTTTTACCTGGTCGTTTATTTGAAAAACAGGATCTGTGAGTATATAGATTGCGTTGAGGCTGATATCATGCACCATGCCGGAGACTATAGTGTTGTCACTGAGTTTTATTTCCACATCAGTGAGATAATCAACCCTGATTCTGCTTCGCTCTCTTTCGTATTCAGGCATACTGTCCCTCTCTCTTCTTCCTGTTGTTTATACTTTATTATATTGGCATCCTTCATTTCAGGCGAAAAGTAGTTGACACTTTTGGTAATACAATGCTCCCACAAAGGTTTCCACTGGTTCCCACGCTCCAGCGTGGGAACCTTAATATGCCGATCCAGCGGCAACTATAAGACAGTCGGAAGGGAGTATTTTTGAAGATCGAATTACAAGTGTAAACTACTGGCGGTTACCCATGGCAAACCGCTGGGGCGGGTTGACCACATAGCGGCCATTGACACTGGTGATCAGTGGAACCTGTCGGCTCTGTTCAAAGGCGGTAAATCCCGGCTGCATATTTTTCCAGAACTCGTACCAGGGAGAACTCTGGTATTTTGCCAGCCTGTGGTCTGTTAATTTAAAGGGAAAGATATGGATACTGAAACGCTCCTGCCCGAAGACCAGGGCGTAATGCGCCAGCAGATAAATTTCCTCGATCTGTTTATTTCCCATGGCGTAACAGCCCTGGGAAGAGCAGTTGCCGTGTACCATAATGGCACTGCCGGTTCGGTTCCGGGCCGTGTCAAAGTCATTGGGGTAGCCGATGTTAAAGGAGAGATGATAGCGGCTTTTTGGATTGAGCTGTTCAGCGTTGACGGTATAGAATCCCTCTGGACTCTGCCAGTCGCCCTCATAGAGTTTGGGTCCGGGGTAGCCGGAATAGTTGCAGATATGGTAGTTGGTAAAGTGCTGAAAACGGTTGTCTTTCAGCACCCACACCTCCAGGGTGCCGCTCATTTTGAAGATGCGCATGAAGATCGGCAGGCCGAGCTGGAACCCCTTTGCTGTCAGTTTTTTCTCCACCCTGGGTTGAGCCAGGGACATGAGTACCTCTGCTTTCGGCATAACTGACATTGGCTGCTCGGCCCATACAGCACTGTGGAGCAACGGGAAACAGAACACTAGCCCAGCCAGGATCAGTTGAGCGAGATGTGATGGATAGAACATAGAGTTGTGTATTGTGTTATTGGGTATCCCCTGGTGCGCACAGCACACCCTACAAAAAAGTCATGGTGACAAAGAGTGTAGGGTGCGCTGTGCGCACCATTGCAGCATCCCAGTTATCGCAGTTTTTTTCAGCTTTTTTCAGCCTGGGCAGCAGCGTAGGCAGTGGCCGCACATTCATTCTTGCCCAGATCCAACTCTTCGGCTCGGTCATCCTCAACCTCTTTTTGATTGCCGTTGACCAAGCGAATCTCGGCATACTCTTCAGGCTGGGTGCGCATATTATCCTTGATAAACTGAATAAAGGCGGCTTCGTTTTCGATATAATAAATATCTTTGTTGCGGTCAATGGCATCACCAAGGCTGGTGATGAATGTCAGCTCCTCGGTGGACTCTTCCCAGTTCATGTAATGTCCTGGCAGAACCAGCATATTATGATCCAGTTTTTTCACCAGTTGAATGGAGTTGTAGAGCAGGACTGCCCAGTCTTCAGCCTGTCCGCCAAGATCGGGTCGCCCCACAGAGGCGATGAAGACCATATCACCGGCGATCATATATTTGTCATTCACCACAAACGAGGTGGAGCCTGGTGTATGTCCGGGGGTAAAGAGAACCGTCACTTCCGGCCCACCCGTACTGAAGGCCTGCTGTTCTCCATCCTTGAGGGAGGTATATTTATTGTCCGAACTGGCAAAATCACCGTCATTGCCGTAAAAAATTGCCCCGGTCTGGGCTGCAATGTCTTTGGAACCGGAGATATAGTCGGCCTGGAGATGGGTCTCAAAGGTCTTGATGATGGTGCAGCCCTTGTCTTTGGCAAAGTCGAGATAAAAATCCACATTGCGGGAAGGGTCAAAGAGCATCATCTCTTTGCCCGCTATCAAACCATAGGAACAGGATGCCTTGCCCGGACGGATAAACTGGTACAGGTCGTAGTTGTCTTCATCGCTGACCAGTTTGGTGATCAGCATATTGCCCCAGGTCTTGATGCCGCCTGTTAGATAGCCCACATCCTCAAAACCGTGCTTTTCCAGGATTTCAGCCACATATTTTGCCGACCCTTCCTTGGCACAGACAATACGGATACTGCGACCCTGGGGAATCCGGGCTACAGATTCCTCTTCAATTTCCATGAAGTCGTAGTAGGAGACGTTCAGCATCTCAAAGGGGTAGGGACTCTCAACCTTAAAACGACCGAAATCTTTTTCATTACGGACATCAAGGACAAGAATATCTTCTCGTTTCGTGAGCCAGCCAAAAAGTGCGTCTGCCTGGTAACTGAAAATTGCCATTATAAACCTCTCAAAATTGGATTGGTAAAATATATCTGTACTGAAACAGGATACTTTATTATCACATATCAGCAGAAGATTAAAGAGAAACAAGATTTTAATGCTTTTTGCATAAAAAATCAATCAAGAAAAGGTGCTAAATGAAAAAGATTATCCTAAGCATTGTCTTGCTCCTGTTGTCGGCAACCAACCTGGCAGCAATGACGGTAGTTGAGACAACGGCAAAACATGACATCTTGTATCATCATCCTGTCAGTATCGGTACATCAATGGGTAAATTGTCGTCTTCAGACCAATATGGTGTTTTCCTCAAGATTGTCTGCCGGGCCGAGGAGGGTGAAGAAGAACACGTCTCGTTCTTCTATCGCCTCAACAGCGGTGCTGTAGTTGAGGGGAAATCTCTTTTCACTGAAATTGAGGGTGAGAAGATTCTATTGGGAAGCAAAAAATGGTATGGCTGGAAATTAGCGGAAAATGTCGAAATTAAATACCAGGGACACGGCAAACCGTATCCTGTATATCGGGTGTGGCTGGAGGTATCCTTTTAAAATTCGATGTTAACTTTATAATTGCACAGTGTAAGCGAAGACTCCGACCTACAGTGCTACCATAAATTGTAAAGAGGATATGGCTGGAGGTTGATTAAGGTTGGTTAAAAAGGGGCAGGACTGGAAAAGGTGAGTCTTTTTCCGTTTTCAGGATAGACAAAGGAGAGCTTGGTCGCATGCAACAGCATGGGATCGCCAAACCGGCATGAACCGTACAGACTGTCCCCAACTATAGGGCAGCCCAGTCCCAGTTCATGGGCTGCGTGGAGGCGCAACTGGTGGGTTCTGCCGGTGATGGGGGTAAACTCAATCCGGGTTCTGTCGCCTTCAAGAGCCAGCCGTTGCCAGTGGGTTATGCCGGATTTTCCACGGACAGGGTCATAAATCTGGCAGGGTCGATTATCTGTATCCAGACGAAAACGGAGGGTAATCCCGCCCTCGGTTCCGGCAACTTCCCCCTCCAGCAGGGCGATATATTTTTTTTCCACCCGTCGCTCTGAAAACTGGATGGAGAGATCCCGGTGCGCTTTTGCGTCTAAGGCCAATACCATCAGGCCGGAGGTTGCCATATCAAGCCGATGCACTGCCGGTTGCTCGATACAATCCGGGAACATTTTTTTTATGCGATTGGTTACACAGTCTTGTTTCTCCGGCCCTCGTCCGGGTACTGCCAGCAGACCGCCGGGTTTGTTGACAATCACTATACGCTTATCGCTGTAAACAATTTCCAGCATTCTTTTTGCCATATTGTCTCCTCGATAAATGCTCGGTTCTTGTAATATTCTAAACAGAGAGACTGTACGTCAGGTATAACCAATAGCACCAATATTCACTTGAAGATTCCATGATTATGAATTGAAGGCCACTCTCAAAGATTAGAAACCATAGATAAAAACGTATCAATCCGATACGCTCCGTCAATGGCATTGGTATCAAACACCATAAAATAGCGGAAATCATTCCCTGCCCTGGCAGCCCATGCCTCACCCAGTTTCAACTTGCGGATTGAATCGGAGTTGTCCCGGTCATCGCCCTTGGTCTCCACCAGCAGGGTCTTACCCTTGCGGGTCTGGATGAGAAAGTCAGGATAGTGATTGATGAAGCCGTTGATACAGAACCCCTTGCGTTCAATAATTCTGTGCCAGAACAGGATATTGTCCAGGTTAGCAACCTCATTGATGACCCTGGTCTCCAGGCTGTTCATCTGTCCCTCGGATTCATAAAGACTTGCCGGAATGGCAGGTGCAGTTTCCACAGGGAAGATATTTTCGGGCAGGCGAAAGGAGTTAAGAGTGTGAATTTTATCAGAATCCAGCCATTGAAAGAAGGCATCTTCTGCATAGCCCGTTGCCAAGGTCCTAATCTTGTTCTTGATCTTATCCCGATAACTGTACTCCCGCTCTAAACAGTCGTGAATCTGTTCGCCGCTCATATCATCGAGAATACGCTGGACGTATCTTCGTACCTCCTGGTCGGCAATGGGGTACATATTGCCGATCAGTTTAACAAGCCTGCCTGCCATCTCCCGTTTTCTTGATTCCTCGGGCATGGCAATGATGTACTGTAAAAACTGCTCCCTGCTGCTGTCCCGTAGTTTCCAGAAGCTGGGCTTATAATCGTGATCCCCCACCTCTTCCAGATCCACCCGGTACGCCTCTCCCTCAACAATGCTGAAATCAATCCTGGAGTCTGCCTGGCTGAGCCGGAAGCCTCGCAACAGTTCTTTCCGGTTAAAGAGAAAGGTATCCTCATTAAAAAGACTCAGCTCAACACGGAGAAAAAACTGCGGTAGTTCAAGCTGTGTTGCCTGCTCAACAAACCGGGAAACCATTGCGAATTGATTCATCCTCTCCCGTACCTCCTCGCTGATATTCTCACTGCTCTGTTGTTGGGATTGTTCCTCATAAGCCTCTCCTTCGCTCTTTGCCTGATCGAGGATCTCTTGGAGGGGTGAACCGGTTTTCCCTGTATCAGCCTGGATATTAAGCCCTGTTTCCGGCAAAGTCTCGGCCAGTGCTTCTGGCCAGTCCATATCACCCTCTTCATCACCGTCAAACAATCCCTGCTGTCGGGGTGGGGAGACCGGGTCGGGTTCAGTGGTGTCCTCCTCTACAATCTCTTTGGCTCGCATGTCCCGTTTGCTGAATCCAGCCTGATTCAACCCGGCAACAATCTTATCCAGGGTCTGGATAAAATCAGCAGAAGAGGCAAGAATGTATGAATTGTTCAACAGGCTATTCTGTTGTCGTCTGGCATAAGGCTGACGCAGAACCCGCCCCACGATCTGTTCCACATCCACTTGGGAATGGCGGTTGGCAATGGTGGCCAGGATATAGGCAAAGGGGCAGTCCCACCCCTCCTTGAGGGCATTGATGGTGATAATATAGCGGATCGGGCAGTCAGGGGACAGCAAATCTCTGTCTTTCAGTTCATTGATGTTGGCTGTTTTTATGGCAATTTCTTCCTTCGCAATACCCAGCCGAACCAGCCGCTTCTTGATGTCTGTAAAGGTTGTTTTATCCTTGCGGCCTGACTTTGCTTCGGCCTGAAACAGGACAATGGGTCGAATATAATCCCCGCTCGCCTCTGCCTCCGCTTTAGCAAGTTGTTCCAGTCTGTTGCGCAGTTGAATTGCGTTGCTGATAACCTCCTTGCCGCTGTGGTGGTTATAGACAATGACCGGCAGCTTGACCATCTGGGCGGCCTTGAGCCTGGCCGCATCCACATAGCTGATAATATTGCTTGATTTTCGGGGGGTAGCAGTCAGATCCAGGATAAAGGAGGGGTTGAAGTTTTCCAGCATCTCCTGACTCAGCCTGGAGCGGGCATTATGGCTCTCGTCCACGATGCAGACCGGATTCATGCTGCGGATGATGTTGATCAGGGCGGATTCATCCGTATCAGGGAGCAGGTCTTCTGCTGTCACCATGGATTGAAATGAATAGAGGTCGCTCTCCTGAAACGCCTTGCGTCCTTCCTTGTTGCTGGTGCGAAAAGAGGCGTAACTGAGGACAAAGACATTCAACTGTTCCTGAACCGTGCTGGCGTTAAAACCGGCTCCCTGCAGGAGTTCCTGCTTGGTATAAACCGCAACCCTGGAGTTGAAGAGGCTGTTCACCTTTTGCCGGTACGGATGCTGCGGGTTTTTCAGGTTTTTTTCCGTTTGTTCCAGAATGGCGTTGGAAGGTACCAGCCAGACCACGGCTCTGGGTTCGTTACGGGCGTAAATGGTCAGGCCGTCAAAAATGGTGCGCATGGCACAGGCTGCGATAAAGGTCTTGCCACCGCCGGTGGGAACCTTGATGCAGACATGGGGAACCTGGGGGATGAACTGGCGATAAGGTTCTGGCCGGGCAACACCCCGCCCCTGCCAGAAATCCTGAAACGACTTGCGCATGTTGCCGTTTTTCTCTATCCGGGCAAGAAAATCCGCCAGATCGTCCAGCACCTGTTGCTGATAGGGAAGCAGTTCCAAGGTAGCTCCTAAAAGCGGGAAATATCCCGGGGGATTTTTTTGAAGCGGAGGTGGTGCTTTGCCATGAATGACTCCTCCAGCAGGCAAATATCGGCGTAAATCAGATAGGCATCGTTTTTACGGGTGATGGTTGCAAGGAAATCCAGGTTGAGGACAGTGACCTGTTTGGGTTCGTAATAGAAATAGAAGTCGGTATGATCTTTTTCTCCCAGCCAGTGGGGATGATCGTTGGAAGCTGCACCGGGTAGCTGTTCTGTCCAGGCTACATAGTCGCGGATTTTGTTGATGGGCAGGGACTCGTTCAGGTTGGATTCCTTGTCAAAGATGCGCTCGCCCAGGGTGTAGTAACTGAAATCGCCGCCAGTGCCGGGAACTGCTTTTTTGTCCTCTCCGTAGCCGGTGATGACCCGCTTGACCCGTTCAGCGGTAATTGTTTCAGAATAGTCCATCATTTCGATGAGGATGAATTTGCGGTTGCCGTTGTCTTTTTTGTTGAGGTTGAGGACTGCGTGGGCTGTGGTGCCGGAACCGGCAAAGGAATCGAGGATTATTGAGTTTTTGTCACTGCTAACCTGTAAGACTCGTTCAATGAGTGAAGTAGGTTTAGGCGTTATAAAGTCTTGCGCATCTTGGCCTTGTAAGATATTACGAATATTTTTTTTGGCGGCATCGGTATGACCTGCGAATTCATAAGTCCACCATGTAAATGGAACGGTATCTCCACCATTTTTCAACAGATGTCTATATCTTTTGAAAGCCGGGACTTTTCCTTTTCCTGTTTTTCCCCAATACACAAAACCCGTCTTTTCGTTTTCTTTATGCTTTACACGAGTATAACGCCAAACTGCTGTGCGTTTTGGCCAGATTTCTTTTCCTGTATTTGGGTTCGTAATTGGGTAATAAAGGTTTGGTCGTTCGTCAGCAGTTTTATTGCATGTATAATTATCAGGTCGATAGATTCCTCTGCTATCTTCATAACGGTATTGTCGATCTTTTTCCTTAGTGCGTGGCAGCAATTTACGTTTCCAAGACGAACTTTTTCTATAAACAAGCACATGATCATGCATCGGTGCGATGGTTTTATGATCATTTGCCACAGAATATTTTTTTTGCCAGAGTACGTTTGCCACAAAATTTCTTTGACCAAAAATCTCGTCCAGAATCATGCGGAGGTGATGGACTTCAATGTCATCAATTGATATCCAAATGCTCCCATCCTCAGCCAGCAACCGCTTCAACAACTGCAACCGAGGATACATCATACAGAGCCACTTATCATGGCGGCAAAGGTCTTCCCCCTCCCTGCCCACCACCTCGCCCAGCCATTTAAGGATGCGCGGATCTCGGACATTATCATTATACACCCACGATTCATTGCCGGTATTATAGGGAGGGTCGATATAGATACACTGTACCCGTCCCTCATACTGCGGCAGCAGAGCCTTGAGTGCCTCCAGGTTATCCCCATGGATAATCCTGTTGCCGCTGGTACTGTCCGAGTTAAAGGTATAGGCACAATCCAGGCTGCAAACCGGCACGTCCTGATGGTGGTTGATGACCTGTTTCTTGCCTTTCCAGATAAGTTCAGGCATCTGTGTCTATCCGGGTAATTGGTTGGTGTACGTTCTTTTCACACAATTTTTGTGTTCCACCAGTATTGTCGCACGCAGGAGACAGTCTGTCAAGAGGTGAGGTGTAAAACGTTTGATTTTAGATGGTTATACCGTTGGCCAGCTTGGCGACCACAAAGGTATTCAAGCTGACCCCCTCCTGTTTTGCCCGTGCTGCAAGTTTGCTGTGCAGACTTTTGAGAACTCGTGTTACGAATCGCCCTGAGGTACCGTCTGAACTGGGATCAGGGATGGGATCGTCGAATTCACGGGCGACCTTGATCCATGATTCGATGGCATCAACTATTGCGTGTGCCGCTTCTTCCGGTGTCTCTCCATCAGACATGCAACCGGGAAGATCGGGAGCAGTGGCAAGAAACCCGCCACCGTCATCTTTTGCCAATGGTTTTATTTCAATCGGGTAATCAGTTGCTTTTATTTTTTGGCATCCTTCATTTGCCAGTTGACACTTTCTAAATCAAGCTGCTCGTACCGGTGCGTAAAACGCACCCTACAACCCTGTAAAAACGAGATTCTGTAGGGTGCATTTTATGCACCAAAAGTGGTTGTAACCTCGAAAGTGTCAGATAAGCGCAGACTTCGACTACTTTTACACCAATATGAAGGATGCCCATTTTTTGTAAGATTTTTTTGCCCTTACTCATATACAAAATAATACTGTATGTAGTACTTCCTGTCAATTTGTTCGTTGACTTCTCTTGAACGGTGTGGGATTGATTCCTTGAGGGCTGATCAATTACAGGCCAAGGGGTTTTCACAGGTTGAATAAACGACAGAACAAACGTGATTCAGGTACGAACCTGGAGGGGAAGAAAGAGCATGATCGACGACTTTATCATTTTTTTTGAAAGAAATGGAGCTGTTCTCTTTGCTGTTGCGGCGATGCTGCTCGCCTGTCTGGTTTTTTACGGGTATCAGAAATCACGTCGTATCAAACTGGAGGCACCGGGTTGGCCCAAGGCACAGGGCATTATTAGCCTAAGCGAAGTACAGGTTGAGACCTCCTCCACATCAACAGCTGATTCTCAAAAGGGTGTAAGCACCGGTTCGCGCATCTCCGAGGCCAGTTCCCCCAGGGTTGTTTTTGAATATACTGTCCAGGGACAACGATATACCAGTGATCAGATTGGCGTATCCTCATCAAGTATGTCCGTTGCTCAGTGCCAGGAGGTTTTGGACAGGTATCCTGTTGGTCAGGAGGTTGTTGTTTATTATATGCCGGGGAATCCGCATTGGGGATTGCTTGATCCCGATTATGATCCGGCAGACGGGAAGTTTCTCTTATTGCTTGCCTCAATCTTTATGGGGGTGGGTCTGGTTATCTTGCTGGTTAAGCTGTTGTAGAGTGTTGACTGCTCTCCTGCGCTGTGAGGGAGTAGTTTCCCACTGGTTCCCATAGACTTTGTCTGTGGAAACGAGGGAAACCACTTGCTGAACAATGCGGAATGTTATGCACAAGCAGCTTTATCCAAGATTTCTGCTGCCCATTTGTTAATGCTCATTCGATGTACTTGGGCAGCGGAAGCGATAGCTGCATGGAGTTCCGGAGGTATTCTTAGCATTAATTTACCTGAATAAGGTCTTTGTGCAGGACGACCTGTTTCCTCGCTGATTGCAAGATAATTATCAACGGATTCATGAAACGCTACTTCTAATTCAGTAACAGTTGTGCCATGAAATCCTACAATGTCTTTAATTCCTGTCAAATGTCCTACAAAAATACGATCAATTTCATCAAATTCAATATGAGCAATATATCCTCTGTATTTCATTTTGTTCATGGTATGATACCTGCCTGTTCAAGAAATTTGCGAACATCTTTCACGCGATACCGTAATGCCTCCTTTTCTGGATGTGGCAGGTGAAAATCAGCGCGTATGTCGTTTAAAACAAAACTAACAGCAGAATCAGATTTTTCTGTTCGAACTGAACCTAAAGCTAACAGTAACACTTCAATTCTTCGCCATTTAATATTTCCATTAATCGGATCAGTCACGATCTGTTTGAGAGTTTTTCGATGCTTACTGTTCATAACTATAGTGATAGCACAATGAGCTACCAGATGCAAACGTAAATTGAGGAGTTCCTCGCGCCGCTACATGAAAAAATTAATTCTTCTTTGAAGGTGAGAGTTGCCGTGCTATTTTGGCAACTGAAATGTCAAAAAGGAGGCGTAAATGGAAACAGTAAGTCGAATTTTCCGAGAATCCAGTCAGAGCTTTTTTCTTTTCGGGCCAAGGGGAACCGGAAAATCAACCTGGTTGAAAGCCAAATATCCCAATGCGGAACTCATTGACCTGCTGGCTCCGGAAGTGTTTCGCACCTATGCTGCCAGACCGGAACGATTGCGGGAACTGGTGGCTGGCTCTGCGCTACCGCGGTCTGGGTTTCCGTTGTGTCCGAGTTCAGAAATAAGAAAAGGATAGGTAAGGAAAATGCGGAGCCGGAGCAGGGGCAGCAGTTAAGGCCAAGTGAGGGACGAACGGGCCAGACAATATATGCCTGGGTACTTATTTGGAAGGTGTGGAATTGTGTTGAAAAAAGATACAATATGAAAGAAACAGATTCACTGCGAAATTGTTACTGCAAGGAAAGGAAAAACAATCCTGCAGTTGCGGAATCAATGCGGGATATTCCAGAAGGTTTCTGTGGTATCTGTGATGTTTGCGGCAAACCGGGACATACTAATCCCACCCCCATCTCCCAACAACCGGTGCATGGTGTGATACCCACTGGCAGGAGCTGCTTTCCCACAAGGTCGTCAATCTGCCACGATTGCTCTTTTATGTTTTGTTGTTCCTGGTTCTGGTGGTATTGCTTGCGCTGCTCACTGGATTTCCTCTCCATATTTATTCCGCTTTCTACAAGGGGCAATGCCGAGAAGAACATTTTGAGGGGAAGGCACCCACTGCCATTGCCATGAGTCAGTATATAAAAGAGGAATGTGCGGGATCAGACAGCAGTAGGGCAATCTCTATTCGTTTAGAGGATTTTACTCCGTTTCAGTGGGATACACTCTATCCTGTGTGGCCTTATTCTACTATGATGAAGACTGTGAAACAGGTTGGTCTGGATGGCTCGATGCTCGCATGTTCCCGAAGTCGTTTCTATGACGAGTGGACACAACTGGTCTTTACCCTGGATGGTGCGAGAGTGACTTTTTTTGATGTTTCCACCTCTCTTGTTGTCTCCTCTGGATTTAAGAGTCAATTCAGTGTTGAGGATGCGCAGTTTTCCGTTTATTGCCCGGATGCTGGAGCAATATAAGACGCAGGGCTTTAAATCATGGATAGAAACTCTGGTTCCCAAGCTCCAGCTCGAAGTCTGCGCTTATCTGGGAACCAGGAAAACGATGCAGGATATACCAGAGGGTTTTTGCGGCATCTGTGAGGTCTGCGGTAAACCGGGACATACCTGTGCGCACCCTCATTTAGCAACAAGCGGAGCCTGGTGTGATGAAGCATTCTTCATATTGATGCAAAAGTAGTCGAAGTCTTCGCTATCTGACACTTTCGAGGTTGCAACCACTTTTGGTGCATAAAATGCACCCTACAACGTCCCGTTTTTACAAAGATGTAGGGTGCGTTTTACGCACCATGCAGTTACTGTTTTTTTCTGTTGGCAAGGCCCAATATTT
>DAOVTM010000157.1 GCA_030633145.1 Desulfobulbaceae bacterium | reverse complement strand
GGGGCGTGGATTGAAACCGTTATGACCTGCTGGTCAACGCAAAGACATTGATGTCGCCCCCCATGCGGGGGCCGTGGATTGAAACGCGACAACGCTGATATTGATACCTGCTGGTACCTGGTCGCCCCCCATGCGGGGGCGTGGATTGAAACACTGATCTGCGCCTGATCAAGGAGAAGAGTGCAGCGTCGCCCCCCATGCGGGGGCGTGGATTGAAACTGTCAACAAGCAGCGAACCGGTAATCTGGTATATCTTAAATGAGAATTTGAAATGAGAGGACGGACAGGGATTCACGGCTCCCCCCGCTCTGCATGACGATTATTGACCCGTGCGTCAACCGTCATAACCGTATCTATATTATTATAGGACAGGGAAGCAGGAAAGTCAAATGGCAGGATCAGGTCGCCCCCCGCACAGGGCGTGGATTAAAACAAAAAATCAAAATTCATACTTAATTTCAAAAAAAACCCGATCATTATCGTCAATATCAGCAAGTGGTCCCTGATCTGCATCCTGATAAAAGATAACTCCGCCTGTCAGGGTTATTGAGTCGTTGTAATCATAATCAAGCTGAAAGCGTTCAAAGACACCATCTTCACCATGGGTTCCGAAAATTGAAACAAGGATTTTAAGCTGGATGGTATCGTGAGCAAAATCACGGACAAGTTTGACCACAGTATTGTTAGAATCTTCCTGAACAAATTCCAGTTCAGAGTGGAGGCGATCATTAAAATTAACAATATGACGATTGACGATCTCAAGTGAGAGAAGAGTTTCGGAAAAGCCCATATACTCAACACCGGCCATCATGTCCAGACGGGCAAATTCTTCATCCGGCATGGCTGAATAGACAAGCCCGTCAAATCCGGCGGACTCAGCCTTAATAAGCCAGTTACCAACAGCGACATTAGCCGTTACCCCGCCCATGGCAACCCTGCCGTGTTCTCGAACAATGCTGTTGTCAATATTCTGAACCAGATGGGTTCGTTCGTCAAAAACCCAGGCACCGTATAACGATAGATCCCAGCCACTGAAAATACCATTCAAAGCCAGGCCATACTGCTGATTATCCAGGGAAAAATCCGGCACCAGTTCAGGAGGAGGTGGAGCAGCCCCCGGATAAAAATCACTGTTATAAGCCGGATATTTACCAAAGCGAACCTCATGCAGCATAATCCCGTTCAGGTTCCAGTCTCCGAAATAATAATCAAGCCGGGTCATGGTCACCGGCAGACGCAGGTCTTTAATATCCACCATGCCTGGCAAACGCTGGTCAAGGGGATTGAGTATATCTGTCACTCGCACATTGTCTGATTTTCCCCAGACAATAATCTGACGACCGGTTTTAATGTCAATGCTCGGGGTCAGACTGCCTGCCAGAAAAATATCCTCAATTTCTACTTCCTGCTCATAACTGTCCAGCAGATAGCCGGAATACTGTTCCCGCCCCTGAATGGAATACGCAGCATCATAAAAACCATGTCCGCTTACTCTTCCATGCCAGCCATTATAGCGAACGTCACCACTAAGACCAACCCTGGTTCGCAGCATGGAAAGTCCACGAAAATCAGGTTCATTTTCCTCTGGAGCATTATGGGCAAAATTAGCTGAACCAGCAAGTTTCAGATTACCAGCCAGTTGTAGCCATGACGGGATTATCGAGTTAATCCCCTCTGTAACCAGCTCTGCTGCAACCTGTTCTATTGCTGCCGGTTCGTCAAAACCGGACATCATATCATCAATCTCACTCTCCGGTTCCTGTGCTTGTTCCACAGGTATGTCGTCAAAATTAGAGAGAATATCATCCAATTCCTGTCCTGAAACCGACTGCTGCTTAAAGAGAAACAGGACGCAGGAGAAGAGTAATGCTTGTTTAATTTTCATTGGCAGATATTGAAATCAGATTCCTTTTTCCAGACGGCGCACTGTGAACAGATCATCATCAAGCTCTTGATTAAACCTGACCTCAGACCATTTCATCACGGTTTTATGGAGGGTCACCTTGTTCCGGGTGGTTTTCATCCGTGCCTCAGTGGAGATCCAGATACCGTCAACCTGCTTGATGCCCAGCATCTGCTGATACTTGATCTTTTTCCCTTCTTTCAGCCAGTGAACAGCCTGCACACCCATGAAGATATCCTGACGAACAAAGATCACTGATTTTATGTACCCGTAACGCTCTTCAACTGCCTTACTTGCTGGCAGTGCCTCAATAAGCCAAACCTTTTTCCCCTGAACCTCTCCCTCTTTGAGCAGCTTATAGACCCATTCGTCAAGAACCCGGCTGGTCATATCAGCATAAGAGAAATCTGAACCCATAAAGGCAGAGGATTTATCCGAGGTGGCAATCCGCTTGCTCTTATGCAGTTCTGGGAGATAGAGCCACTGGTCGTCATCACGGTCTCCCTCAGAATAATCATAGGTCAGAAAAGCAGTGTTTTTTACATCAGCAGGCTCAAAAAAGAACTGTAGTTTCCAGGTATCTTCTCCCTTATCCTTATTAAACAACTTCATCTTGCGGATTCGCTGGTTGTCGTTCTTGTCAATGAGGATCATCTCCACATTGGCGGTCATGTTGTCGCCGTCATCTCGACTGTCAACTTTTTCCATGATCTCTCTGGCAGTCATGGCCTGGGCGGTGTTGAGACCGGCAAAGAAAAATACAGTGAAGATGAATAATAATATCGGTTTTTTTATGTGCTGCATTTGTTACTCCTTATCATAAGTTCCCAAGCTGGAGTTCGGAGTCTGCGCTTACCTGGGAACAAGAGTTTATTGGTTACCAACTTTAGACGAGACATTTTCGCACCTCTCTCGTTCCTGCGAGACTCCGTCTGTCCTGATAAGACCGCTGGAGCGGTCATTCAAGGTTCCCACGCAGGAGCGTGGGAACCAGAGAAACTTCTTTCTTCAAACTTCTTTCTTCAACATCTTGTCCGCAGTCAAGGCCATCAGAGCCGGGGCGATGAAAAAATCACCAATCAGAGCCAGGATTATCGCCATACCCACCAACATGCCAAAATAAAAGACATTGTTCATGGAGGCAAACATAAAGATAAAAAATCCGATGGACAGGACAATGGAGGTGGTGAGCATAGCACGACCGGCAGTATGCAGCGTATGCCCGACCGCCTCCCGGACATCCCCGCTCTTTAGATAATACCGTTTAAAATTATAGACAAAATGCACTGTGTCATCCACCGCAAGACCAATGGCAATAGAGGCCACCATCATGGTGAACATATCCAGGGGAATGGCAAACCAGCCCATGATTCCCATAACCATCAAAATTGGTCCCAGGTTGGGAATCATGGAGATAAGTCCCAGCCGCAGGTTGCCGATGAGGAGAATCATCATCAGGCTGATAACCAGCAGGGCAATACCATAACTCTGGGTGGCTGAGTGCATAGTCGCATTGAGGATGCGGGCAAAAATAGACATCACCCCGGTGGTTGTCACCTGAATCGGCAAGCCGTTATTTTCCACATCCGCAAAGGCGGTATTGAAACGACGTTCAATCTCAGCCATAAAGGGTATGTAGGCCAGAGAATCCCGCCAGGGTACCTTGATGGTTACCCTGGCCTGCTGAAACATGGAATCAACAACATCCTGCAGATCATCTGCACCAGAATTCTCAAAGAGAAGAAATTCCTGCGGAATCAAGGCTCCGTTCTCAGGAATCCTGTTCATCTCCGGTCGGTTCTCATTCAATGCCTGATGGATTTCCCTGAGAATTGTAGTCACGTTAATGACCTTGCCGATGAAGAGTTCATCCTGGTCAAACTGTTGCAGATCAATGGTCAGTTTGTCCAAAGCCAGCAGGATATCCCGATCATAAAGTCCGTTCTCTCTGCCGGTATCAAGGATAACCTCCAGGACAACGCTGCCCCGCAGGTTATGGTCAATGGTTTCGGTTGCGGTGCGTACCGGTAAATCCTCCGGCAGCCAGCTGAGCAGATTATGGGAAAACTCCAGCCGGGGAAGACCTGCCAAAGCCACGGCAACCCCGACTGCGGCAAGGGTGACAATCAATTTGGGGCGGCTGGTGGTGAGATCCGCTACCCGGTCAATCAACTGGTCAAACAAAGTGGTTTTATTTTTTTCCGACGCTGTTTTAATCTTCAGAGGGAAAATCGCCAGCAGGGCTGGCAGCAGAATAATGGTGAACAGCAGGGAAAGCATGACCCCAATGGCTGAAAACAGACCAAGTGCGGCAATGGGAGCGACCTCGGCAGTGACAAAAGAGGCCAGTCCGGCGGCAGTGGTCAGCGAGGTCATGATAATGGCAAAGGCGGAATGACCATAGGCGTGGATTATGGCTTCATTTTTACTGTCATCCCGGCGGAGATACTGATACACCAGGGACAGGACATGGATACTGGCCCCCACCCCGACCGCCAGTAGAAACGAGGGCAGAATCATGGTTGATGTTGTAAAGGGAATACCCATCTTTGCCATTGTTCCCAGGGTGGTTACCAGGGTCAAGAGTACAATCAGAAGGGGCAGCACGACACCGGACACCCTGCGGAACATGAAAAACAGACAGATACCGATGGTCAGGACGGCAAGACGGAGAAAACGTTTCATATCCTCCATCATCAGCTGCCTGACCGTATAGGTCACCATGGGGCTGCCAGCAGTACTAATTTGAAAATCAGGGCTGTTAAATTCCTTCACAACCTCTGCCGCACCCTTTACCATTGCCGCGTTTTCTTTATCTGTCAGGTATTGTGGTTGTGCCTGGACAGCAGCCGGGGCAGCACCCGTATTACTCTGCGGTTCATCAAAACCGGACAACTCCTCATCAAATCCTGCCAGCTCATCGTTGACATCATTATTGATATCACTATTAACTCCGCCAGAGGAGTAGGTATCACTCTCCAGCATGACCGTGGTAAAGGTACCATCCGCAGAGATCAGCATATCCACATAGGAGGAATTGGCCATGACCAGGGTCTGCAGGGCTGCCAGTTCCTGCTCATTTTCTGGGAAATGAGCCATCAGGTCATCCACCAGCAGGGTATCGCCTTCCCCCCTTGTACTGCGGGCGTTGATCAGGGAGTTGATCTCATAGACATGGGGTACCCGCTCTGCCAGGGCCTCATGAAATCTTTTCAGCTTTTGCAGGAACGGGATACTGAAGATTCCCTCTTCTCCACTTTTCACGGCCATGACCAGCAGATCGTCGCGGCCAAACTGATCCCGAAACGCATTGTAGTTCACCAGCACCTCGTCATCGGGATGGAGCAACCCTTCATTTGAGGTGTCAATGGTCAGGTGTCGAACCTGGGAGCCAATGGCCAGGCTTAATAGCAGGGTGATGATGACCACTGCAAACCTAAATCTGATGATGCTTCTGGTCAGGGAGATGAAGAACGTCTCGATGCCTTTACTATTTGATTTCATGATTTATTCGGTATAATTTTTGACCTGGTTTACGACCTGTTCTGCCCTCTGCCCCGTCCCTGTCTATTTTTGCCACCACGGTTCACCGGTTCGCCATTCTCATCAACCGCTCCCCGTTCTCTTGGCGAGCTGACAATATCCTGAATTTGCGCATCTGTTAGAAATTGTGCTTCGTATGTCACCCCCTCCATTAAGAGCTGGGAGTGAAAGGCCCGCATGTGGTTCCGTGATCCCTTGAGCAGATTTTGATACACGATCTGAATATCCCTGTTATCAGTCTGTTCCAGGAAATCATAGAGATCCTTAATATCCAGGTCTTCAATGGTTGCACCCACCAGCAATGCCTCTTGCAGAGATTGCTGTCCCTGTGCTGTCAGAGAATTATACAGCTTCTGCAGTTCCGGATCAGTAAACTCACCTTGGGGAAGATTAGCTGCCGGATCAACCATGTTGTATTTGTCCAGCAGAACTTTCACCGCATCCATGTGGCGCTGTTCGCTCTGGGCAATATTGCTGAAAACCGGCTGATTCCATTTCTTATATAGTACCTGATACACATCCCGAGCCAACTTTTCTTCCTCCCGCATCTTGAGCAGCCCCATCTCTTCTTCTGCGCTCAGATCCTGGGCTGGCAGATTTTCCACCACTGAAGAAAATCCAGCCTGTTGACCGCCTCCGCCATTGCCATGCCCCTGTCCTCTGCGAGCATCACTGTCTGCGGGTACCAGAAGTAATCCGGCAACCATTACTATTGCGGCAATTCCTGTTACCTGTCTGTTCAGTTTCATAATACATCCTCCGTGTTTTGTTAAGTTTTTTTCGGTGCAAAACAGCTCTCTGTCTTACAACCGGTTTCTTTTCTTTAAATATATCAATAATCGTTCCAAGATGGATATTTTTTTATATCCTATGCAATCAAGACGTTACAAACAGAACAATATTCTTGATGGCATTTTCTATTCGACAATCGCTGTTCACTTCGACATATTTGTCGAAATGAGTCTGTGGCAATACGGGACATCTATTTGTCTTTCGGCTCTGATCCTGCCGCCGTTGGCTGCGACTGTTAGGGAGGGCTGTGCGATAACGGTAAACGAACCAGGTGTATCTCCTGCAAGTCAACCGGGAGGGTCAAGTTCAACTGGGCTGAGCCGGGATTTTCAATGGTATAGGTTCGTACCACTGTCTCGGTATCAAACAGTGGCTTTGCTCATCCTGAATCAATGAATGTTTTACCTGCGTGATGCGCAGATCCAGCATCTGTAAATATTATTTCCTCAGGGGAAATCCCGGACACCAAGGCCGCGTCCGGGGGAAGATGGCTGATTGTTCAAGGAGCCTGAACAGCAGAAAGAACCGGCACAATCATCAACAGGATGTTAAACGGTTTTTTATAGCCCGTGCCGTTGGGAGCGTTTTTAGTCTTGGGGTCATAAGGGTTGCCCTGGGGATCGGTTCCTCGTCGATACGATAGAGCTGAATGCCATCCGGCGTACCCGTAACCTGATCCACCTTCAGACTGTCCCCGTCACCATGGCTCAGACTGAGCCAGGCTCCGTCCCAGGTTCCGGTGTAGAGATGGGTCGATTCATAAAATCGCAGATTGCTGTTCCAGTCCGAGCCGTGTTCCAAATCCTTACCTCGTCGATTTGACCGTTAAAATAACGGCTGGAATAATCGCAGCCGATACGAACCGGGTCTGTATTAACTGCTGTGGTCTGTGGTGTGCCGCTGCTGCTCAGTCGCAGGGTATAGCCGTTGGAACTCGAGGTCTGAAACTTAGAGACAATCCCGTCCAAAGAGCTGAAAGCGTCAGGCCGTATCCATACCTCAATGCCGTCAAAAGCCAGAGCGTTGCCCGGCGGGGTCATGGCGGTGAAAAAAACTTTCTCCTTACCGTAGGCCGTACCGCTGCTGTTGATCCCGTAGGCGCGGACATAATAGGTTGCGCCGCTGGTCAGTCCCTCGACTGTGGCGGAATAGGTTCCCATAGCGGTGGATGAGTCAATATATCTGCCGATATTGGTCTCTATTGTGGGGCTCGGCTCGACACCGAGAACTATCCCCCTTTCCGTGAGCGGAGAACCGCCCTGGGAGGTAATCTCTCCCCCCACTTCGGCTGTGGTTCTGGTGATATTGGACACCGGCAGAGTGGCGACAAAGGGATAATCGGCTCGTTTGAAGCTGATTTCACTGCTGAAATCCGAACCCGCAAAGGCCGTGTCCACGGCCTGCACCGAGGTGTAATAGGTGGTGTCCCGATCAAGGCCGCTGATCCAATAGTGGCGGAGTTTGGCCCAAAGTCCCGGTGGGAAGCAAAGCAAAATGGAACGAAGACGGAGACGTTTGATTTCTTGGGCTTTACTCACTACTGTACAACCTCAAGAAGTGGCGGCCTGTTCCGAGTCGGACGTAAGAGCATCAGTAAGCGCATAGCAGCGAAATTGAAGCTCTTCAAAGAATGGATACAGGGACATCGTACCCTGCCGACAGGTGAGATCATGGAAACAGTAGCCAACAAATTGTGGGGACATTACGCCTATTATGGGGTAACCGGAAACAGTCAGAGTATAGGAGAATACTACCTTCGAGTAAAGAGGTTGGTGTTTAAATGGCTGGGACGACGAGGAAAGCGTGACTGTATGAGCTTTGAGAAGTTCAATCTGCTCCTCAAGAAGTTTCCGTTGCCTACCCCTCGTAGCCTGGTGCAGTTATGGTAATTTCTAAGTGAAGTGTACTCTTGAGGAGCCGTGTGCGTTAGTAGCGCAAGCACGGTTCTGAGAGGGGCTTGAGGACATCATTGGCTGTGAGTCCAAGAATGATAAACGAAGTATCTGCGTGAGTCGGACGTGGCAAATAAAACGGACATTCATTCAAGGCTTGTTGCATAATGGTGAAATCGGTCTACTCGACCATTTCCGGGTTGACCTGCATTTGTTGGGCTTCGTTACACTCAGACCAACCTACGGGTCTGGCTTAATAATCTACAATGATAGGCAAAAAATGGAAATTCCTATGCTATTAAAAAATCCCGGACACCGGGCGGTGTCCGGGGAAAGAGCAACAATTACTCAAGGCGCCTGACCAGCCGAAATAATCGGCACAATCATCAACAGGATGTTAAACGGTTTTTTATAGCCGGTTCCGTTGGGAGCGTTCTCGGTTTTGGGATCATAAGGGTTGCCAAGGGGATCGGTTTCACCATTACGCTCGTTAAGGTACTCCTGTTTGTCGCTGTAACGGTCTTTGTCCCAGTCACTGGTTGCTGTTGCCGTGGTCAGATCGCCAAAGCGGTAGTCCTCCCAGAAATCGCTGATACCATCTCCATCCGTGTCCGCGTCGTTGCGCCAGCCAAGGATGAACTGAGCCGTTGTCCGATCCTCTTTTATCAGCCAGTCG
>DAOVTM010000165.1 GCA_030633145.1 Desulfobulbaceae bacterium | reverse complement strand
GCACGTTACAACTCAGGTCTATGATCTGCAGAAAACCAATAAACCCTATGAAGCCGAATTTCTTGTTGACACAGGTTCCATTGACTGTATGGCTCCTCAAGATGAACTTGAAAAAGCTGGTATCCAGAGAGATGGAACATCAGTATATGAACTGGCAAACGGTGAAGTCGTTGAATACGATATAGGATTTGCCAGGATAGTATTTATGAGGCAGGAAACTGTTGGTCAGGTTATTTTTGCACCGGAAGGTGTAGAATCCATTTTAGGGGTAGTCGTGTTGGAAAATTTGGGTTTTTCAGTTGATCCTGTAAGCAGACAATTAAAAAGACTTGCCGCTAAACCATTAAAATAACGGTGTGTGGTGGGGGCGGGCCACGTTAACCTTCTGATTTATTAGCCGGGTAGGGTGCATTTCATGCACCGATGAAGGGTGGAGTCAGGTCTTGAAATATAAGTTTTTACAGGGAGGAGCTATGATCTGTGAAATGTGCGGTGATAAAAATACACATATTAAAAAAGTAACTCGTAGTTATGACAAGGGAAAAAGATTATTGGTTATTGAAAATGTACCAGTAGTTCGTTGCCTTCATTGTGGAAGCAGTTATCTGACTGCTGCAACACTACATGAAATTGAACAAATTAAACTTCATCAAGATGGGTATGCACATAAGCGTGTTGTTCCTGTGGCGGAATTTGCCGATGTGAATTTCGGTAACGCTGCTGTGTAAAATATGGGTTCACAGAACTATGGCAGAACTATGGTGTCAAGTCTTTATCCTTGACACTTCCCGACAGCACCAAAAGCGTGACCAGGTCTTGAGATATAAGTTTTACCGGCTGTTAGCTATCAACTATCCACTATCAATTATCGGCATCCTTCATATTGGTGCAAAAGTAGTTGACACTTTCGAGGTTGCAACCACTTTTGGTGCATAAAATGCACCCTACAAAATCCCGTTTTTACAAAGATGTAGGGTGCGTTTTACGCACCAGTACGAATAGCTTGATGAAAAAAGTGTCAACTGGCAAATGAAGGATGCCGATACTTGCTGCTTTATATGGGCGATATCTGATCCGGATTCTTTATCTCAGCCAGCGACTGAGATATTGAAAAAATATGATACAGATGTGTATGTTTCTCCCATCAGCAGTGCTGAGATTGCCTGCTTGGCAAACAAAGGTCGCATCATTCTTCAGCAGCATTGGAAGACATGGTTTAACTATTATCTTGATAGCATAGGAATTTTCATTTTTCACCCTTGTTCCCATGCTCCTGCGTGGGAACGGTATCTGGACGATCCAGCGTTGTAGCAGCCGCTGGAGCGGCATAACACGGTTACCACGCTGGAGCGTGGGAACCAGTGGCAAAACCCGCCCGAAGGGCGATAGGTTCACATTATTAACTTCTGACAAAAAAATCATTGATTATCCCCATGTGACAACTGTCTGGTAACAACCATGAGAAGACGATGGGATCACAAGTAAATAGAGGACAGACCACGGTTTAAATCTATCTCCGACCAATCTTTCAAAAGAATCATAATAATTAAACCATTACTTTGCTAATTTTCAAGACCCGTAGGTTGGTCTGAGTTTTACGAAGCCCAACAAAACACTGACACCGACTCCTTTCAGGCTGATATGAAGGATGCCCTCAACTTCTGTCATTATTGCATATTTCCGTTTCAGCAGCATGGATCAGGAAATCCAAAGCCCCATAAAGCCTTGGAAGATGATCAATGGTATAATTTCCTTCATTTTTTGTAAAGATGTTCAATTGTAATCTTCCAAATTGCCATAAATTACCATCGGTCACGATCCCATATACTGCCATTTCCTCGTTATCATTTATTTTTTGTGCGGCGACCAGTTCCGCAAGGCACTGTCCCCAGCCCTGCTCGAAATCGTTTTTCTTAGCTTCAACTATGAGGACAACAGGAGTTTCAAGGACTGTTTTTCCCAGGGATGATTTTTTGGAAAAAATGTAATCAGGCGTGCCGGATAACTGCTCGTTATAGGCGATACTTTTTTGTATCCAGAATGAATAATGTGCGCTGTATCTCTTATATACCTCCCGTAAAAGAGGAGAAATGATCAATTCACTTCGGGATGCCTCAGAGGAGAAAATATCTATATTCTCCCTGTTGAACTTGTACTCGTCGATAAACCACTGTGGAGGTACGATTTCCTTTTCAAGGATGAAGGTTTTTTCTTCATATTTTATTGCATAAGCCTGCTGGACTTCGGAAATGCGTTTAAATGCACTGAAAGACATCTGTTTATCTCCTCTTGAGTTAACAAAAACTTCCCAGAACCATGGCCTGTTGAGCTATATCCAACTGTTCAACAATGGCTTTTATCTTTAAGCGGGTATCCTGCATATCTGTGGCCTTTAGGACAGTCTTCAGTATCCCGGACATCTCCTGGATTGACGGTTCCCAGCTGTATGCCCTGCCGTGTAAACGTATCAGCCGGGCAGTCATCTCCTGCCACTCTTTCGACGAGAGGTCATGGAGATGATAACAGTTCAGCTTTTTCCATTCCCTGCCGTAATCCTTGGTAAAGTAGGGAAACTCCTGCTCATTTTTGCTGTAAACCCGTTCATAATCTTCATTTTCTACCTGCATGAAAAAATCATCGGTAAAGGCAAATATGGGAAACAGGCCAGTAAGGGGCGCAGCAGGCGCAAACAGACGATCCAGAATAACA
Organism: Desulfobulbaceae bacterium; assembly: GCA_030633145.1. Classification (GTDB taxonomy): domain Bacteria; phylum Desulfobacterota; class Desulfobulbia; order Desulfobulbales; family Desulfobulbaceae; genus DAOVTM01. The sequence goes on along the minus strand of DAOVTM010000165.1, from coordinate 5,807 downwards.
TAGCTTTTCCGGCGGATATTAATGGCTCTTTGACCAATGGATTCCCCCTCGTCAAAGAGGAGAACCCAGCCCTTAAAGCCCATGTTTTGAAACATCTCTCCAAAACCGCACATTGCCTGAAAATAAAGTTCCCACCCTTTGCGTACCAGGGAGTACTCCTTATAAAAGTAGACATCCCGATATCTCAGGGCATGGCGAAGACGAAACACAGGAATGGTCTCACCCTTGAGAGCATTGGCAAGAATCCAGGGAAACTCACGGGGGCGGAAGGTGCTGTTTTTCTTGAGTCCTTTCTGCTTTTTGGTCAGTACTCTGTTGTTGCTGACAAGAGCCGTTAATACCGAGGTAAAATAATGGGGCATGGAATCGGGAATACAGGCGGGTATGCCGTTTTCTTTACGAGTACGTCCATGTTCGCGGTGCCAATTTTTCCAGTATTGCACCAGGGAGTCGCTACTGCCTGGAAAACGAATACTTGCTGCCAAGGCTCGATATACCTGTTGGAAATCATGGAAGGGAACTTCCCTGGGATCGAGATTGATAAGACTGGTAACAAATCCCTGTTCGGCAGCGCATTCACGGATATAGGTAAGGCTATGCGATTTTCCCTGCCCGTAGGAACCGCGTACACAGAGATGGGGCGACTGATTACGGGAAACCGCTCTTACGGCCTGAGCAAAAATTGTATTGAGCCTGGTCTCTCTGGCGGTTAATAACCGCACCGCAAAAGGGTCAAAAAGACCGTCCCGCAGCCGTTCTACTGCTCTTCGCAGGGGAAAATTGTCACTGTCAGCAAGCAGGCTGGAAAATTCATTCATATCCATTTTTGTAACTCTCTTTAACTCACTCAACTATCCCAGCTCGGTTGCAGCTGCTCTACCTTATCCTGCTCAACCTCCTGCTGACTGCTGACAATATGTTCTGCAAGATCAACCTTTTCTTGCACATCTTCACCCTGCTCTGCCATATCCAGCAAACGGATGACCTGTTTGACAAACAGCCTGACCTCGCTGAGCAGTCCCATTTTTTTCTGATTAGCACAGATGTCCTTGAGCAGTTGATCTGGTACCGCATCAACTGCATCCCAGCGATAGGAGATCTGATGAATCTGCCGTAAAGACTCTCCCAGTCTGAGTAATTCATCCTCTTGCAGGGGAGTACGGTGCAGGTCAATCAACACGCCGCGATAATTCATGCGTTGGTTCTGTTGACCAGTGACCGCAATGGAACGAACCCTGCTCCACAGGGCATCATAAGATTTAAACCCTTTTTCCGTCAATAACACATCTGGAATAATAGCAAAAAAGATATGAAAGCAGGATGCCTGTTCAGAGTTGTCAATAAGGAGTCGAACATTTTCATAAGCAGCATTGCGGACAGATGCGGCCATGGCCATAACCGTTTCCAGTTCATCCAGCAGCAGGACAATCCCTTTATGACCGCAAAAACGGAGAAAACTGTTCAGGGAGTTGAGCATCTGCTTACTGTTGGTCTTGTCAACCTTTTCAAAGATGGAAAAGGGTTTCAGCTCCCGCTTGGTTATTTTTCCGGCTTCAAACCAGTGAAAGAGCGTTTCCCTGTTGTTGATACGCTCTTCCTGCTGCTCGGCATCGGATTCGCCTTCATGTATTCCTTCATCTATATGCAGAAAACGATTTTTAACCAGGGCAATGAGTGCATTGGCAAAATTAACATTCATGTCCGGCAGGTGACGCAGGGTTTCAGAGAGTTCTGTGATCTGTTCCCGGCTGAGCGATTTTTCTTTTGTTGTTGCTGTTGTTGATTCTTCTGTTGTGAATTCTTTTGTAGCCAGGCTGTCCAGCCAGGAGTTGAGGAGACTGCGAATACCGATTCCCGCAAAATTGCCACAAAGCTGTTGCACAATGGACTGATACACCGCCTCAAATTTATGGATGGGGACATCCCTGGTAAGCACCACCAGAGAGACTGCAAATCCCTGCTTTAAAGCGATATGTCGGATAACAGACATGAAATGGGTCTTGCCGTCGCCATAATTACCATGGAGGAAGCGAACCTTAGCTCCGCCCTCAGCAATATAATTGACCAGGTCATCCTCAATAAAGGTCAGCCAGTTATCACGGCCTACAGTGAATAACTGCACATAATCAGCAGGAACACTGCCCTTGCGCATCTCCTCAATGATGGAACGTGCCTGAAATGGTTGTAAGTCTGTCAACTCATGGGGAATATTTCCTGCCTGTTCCATTATTCCGCACTCTCATGAAAGGATATCGCACTGATCTGCTGCTTCTCGCCGGTGCTGTCCAGCAGCCAGAGGGAAAAATTACGCCCCGGAGTCAGCTTGAAGCTCAGACCTTTTTTTGTCGCTGTGGTGCCGGTGTCAAAACAGCGCCACACATCCACACAAAACTGCTCCAGGCTGTAGCCCCGGAACTTACCTTTTTCCATATTGGTGAAGAAAACCTTGCTCTGCTGCGAGACAACATACTCAAGGTAAAAGGTCTGGATGTTGACCGGTGAACCAATGGCTGCATCATCGGTTTTGCACATTTTGGAGTATGTTGTATAGAGATCTTCAACGTATTGCTGCGGATCAAAGGGCTTATCATAAAGTTGTTTTTTCAACAGCCCCAGAGCAGTGACTATCCGACGCGGATCAATGGATTTGAGGGTCTTTTTATTGATGGTTGTGGTGCGGTCTGCAAAGGCGATTTCACCTTCAATACCTTTCAGGAGGCTGATACGGGGAAAATCAATAGTGATGTCAAGATCTGCTTCTTTGCCAAGCCTGATCAGATCTTCGACAAATTGCAGTCGGTATTGTTCAACTTTTTTGTGGGTATCTTCCCGCAAACTGTCGAGAATAGGTTTACATTCGGATAATGGTTCTTCCTCAACAACGTCCTGAGCCTGTTTGGAGTTCAGCAATTCGTCAAGACGGAGAAAATCGTCACGACCTGCGCAACGGACACAGAGTTTCAGGAAATCAGCCAGTCGTTGAGTACGATTTAACTCTTTTTGATAGGGGCGGGCTATTTCATTAAGTTGGTCTTGTTTTTCCTGGAGATAGGTTTCGTTGTCCATGGGGTCTCTTTTGACTGGTTTTTAATGGTGAAGGGGAAAGAGTAGATTTGTACAATTGCTGAATTTATGAAAATATCAGATATTGGCAATAACGGCAATGTATTTTTGTAAATGGTCGATCTTGAATAAGTACCAGCACAAAATTAACTTAACATTTTTGGTCGATGAAGATAGCCCTATCTGTAGGTTGCTCTGAGTTCTACGAAGCCCAACCTACGGGTTACTACGCCCAATCCAATACCAGCGACTTAAATGTTAAAATAATTATGCACGGGTACTTACTGCTGGAAGTAAAAAACAAAACTGATTTGTTTTAAAACAAAATTGAGTTAAAATAAGCTGATGTATTGTTAATGCGTAATGGGAGGTTCAACTGTAAGACATTCGGTGTATCTGGTTGCTTACCTTCCCATCCTACGGTAAAGACAACAAATATGCTGAAATAATAATGATTTGCTAACTCATTCACGGGTATTGGCTTTAGCTCAGACTAAGGCAAATAAATCCTTGCGTTTTGCTTTGGAATAGCGTGCTTTGGACACTCTGTTTGAGAATGAAAAAAAGTCATGGTGCGATTGACAGTTTACTGGAACTGTATGGTCATGATGCTAAATTGCGTCCCCTAATCTAAGGAATTCACAATTAACGAAATAAAAAATGTCCTGTTACCCCATCCCTGAACACTCAAAATAACACCCATTCTCCCGGCAATAGCTTACAAATTCTTTAAAACACACATTAGCTTGTAACTGTTGTTCCGTTGACGCTACCGACTCAAAAAACAATCTGCTGCCAACAATAATTATCTTGTGTCTGGCACGGGTCAAAACCACATTAAATCGGTTGGGATTATTTAAAAAATCAGAAAAAATCTGGTCGGGATCAGAGCAGCCAAAACCAAAGAGAATAACATCTCTTTCCGCACCCTGCATACGTTCCACAGTATCAATCACTGGCAGTTCATCATGACCCAAGAGCCTGGCAAGAGTAGCGGCAATGCGGTTATTTTGGACACGATGGGGTGAAATTATTGCTACTTGCCTGGAGTCTAATCCATATTCATCCAGTAAGCGGTGGCAGGTACTGGCAAGCAGATCAGCTTCCAGCTCTGTTTCCCTGCTCCAGTCATGAAGGGATTCACGAGCAGATTCCTGAAGGGATACCTCCACCAGAACCACCGGTTTTTGAGGATCAATAATAGTGTCTATCAGGTCATTTTTTGTTGGGCTCGGCAGCGACAACCTGCGGACAGCGGTTTCAGGTGCTGGAATCAATTTGTTCTTGTACCAGGTCATACTTGGAAAGTGACAGATAGCATCATTCATTCGATAGGTTATATCCAGAAGATGGTTTTGCTGCGGGTAGCGTTTCAGAAGAACTTCCAGCAACGAAGAACGGGTTTGCGCAGCAAAGGAATCTTCGTCCCCATCTTCTCCCTCCTGAATGATATTTGCAGGGATGATATTTGCTGAGCGGATTATGGGCGGCAACTGGCAGACATCTCCCAGAAATAAAAAATTCCCCTTACCATGGAGCAGGGAAAGCAGAGCCTGGGGGATAAGCATCTGGGATGCTTCATCAAAGATTATCCAGTCAAATGTTTTTTGCTGGCTGCTGTTGCTATCTTTTTTGTGCAGCATGTTGTACAGGCCGTAACCAGTGGCACCGACAACGATGTATGGATTACTGAACAACTCAGTTTTTGTGCATGGTTCCACCTGCATTGCCAGATTTTTCGGATTATCCGGATCAAACTCATCCCCCTCCCATGTCCCCAGTTTCATACAGCGTACCGGAAAATCTGCCAGCTCATGGCTGTTTACCAGAGAGGTCAGTTTCGTCAACACCTGATCTATGGCCTTATGGGTTAAGGCACTCACTGCAATGCGTAACCCTGTTCCCCGGTGCTGTGCCTGGCGGAACAGGGCAATGAGGATCCAGCCGAGAAGATAGGTCTTGCCGGTTCCAGGCGGGCCGATGATAAGGCTTAATGCGTACTGAAAGGGGAGTTGCAGAGCCTGTTGCTGGGAGGGATTCAGACGAGCCGGTGCAGCCTCGGAATGGAGCCAGTTAGCCAGCCAGTTGTCGTCTTGAAGTTGCTCTCTCTTATGTGTGAACGTACCGTTGAACAGGTTGGATATTTGAAGATTATCTCCTGTAAAGGCCTGCTGCACTGCGGTACGCAGCTTTGCTGAAAGGTAATCTTCCCCGTCTTCCTCCAGTGACCAGGTTATTTCTCTGTTTATCCTGTTGCTCTTTTTACGAAGATATATCGAGATCGCACCCGTTTGACTGTTAAAACCCGCCATAATTACCGGCAGACCACTTTGCAGATCCGTCACCCCAACTGGAACCAGTTTGAGAAAATCCCCTGCCCTGAATTTTGCCGGTTGTGGCATCTGGTCATCCTCCTCAGCACGACTTGGAGTTTTGCTGAACAGATAAACAAACCTGCCCTCTTCATCCAGGCTTGTACCTGTGCAGGCAAGTGGCCCAACTGCCCGAAAACGCACCACTCGTTCCTCCAGAGTCAGCTCCATGAGAGCAGCCATATCCCGTTGTTGATATACCCTTTCTCTCTCGATAAATTCAAGACAGGCCTGGGATAAACCGGGATGCTTTTGCTGGTGCAGATGGTATTGATCCGGATGATATTGATTCCTCTGTTCTTGGCTTTTCAGATGGGGAAGACACCATTGCCAGAGCTTAAAAATGAGTTCACAAATTAAGGATACATCAAT
>DAOVTM010000247.1 GCA_030633145.1 Desulfobulbaceae bacterium | reverse complement strand
TTCACCAGATGGATTGCCTCCTCAAACAAAGAGATACGTTCCAGAATCTGCCCTTCCTGGTCTTCCGGCTTGTTGCTGCCTTCGGTACCCGCAGTCTTGGGCAGCTTCACACTGCGAAACTCCATGGTGGCAGCAGTAAGGGTGAAACTGAACTCAAAATCACCGCTGCCCAGCCGAATTCTGGCCTGCTCCGGTTTCTTGCCCAGAGCCAGCCCGGCCCGAGCCTCTTTCAACTCAGTCTGTAACCCCCGGCAGATCAGTTTTTCACATTCTGCTCCTTCTCCATATTCCAGCAGGATATGTTTTTCAAAGGAAACCTGGACATCGCCCCGATCCGGCAGCTCAATACTGCCGCCCCGTTCTTCGGATTTATACCAGAGCCAGGCCAGGAATTCTTGGCCGATAAACCGTTTTTCTTCTATCAGATCAACTAAATCCATATTATTTCACTTTTATTTTTCTTTGAACTCTTTGTAATCTCAATGTAGAGAGAATTGTATCCTGTTTAAATTTTATGGCAGTCTCGTTCCCACGCAGGAGCATGGGAACCAGTGGGCTATCAGATGTTTTCATAATTTATAAAGAGGATACAGAGAATTTGTAAATAAGTTCTGACAGATTACCTGTTCAGTTCATAAAACGCAACCATTTCAAAATTTCTCTCCATTGCTCGACCGCAAGAACTACTTTTCACCCAAATACCCGGCCAACCGTTCCCGCTTCTCCGCAAGGGAATGTCCATCCCAATCCCGCTCATAATCGGGCCACTCTCCACAAACCTCATCTTTTGGCAGATGATACCCCACCTGACCAGTGGGCAGGTCAATCATCAATACCGGCCAGTCAGGCTCTTCCGGGTCAATGCGCAGGCCAACCTTCATCCCCTGCTGCAGGGCGAGTTTTGCCATGACCATTACGGCCTGATTACGGTCAAAATAGGCATCGTTCAGGGTGCTGCTCTGGTTTACACTCATTGGTTTCGCTCTCCTGTTATCACCTGTTTAAAGTTGGTAATTGGCTGGGGTCTTTCGATATAGGCTCTAGTTGCTGCGGTCCGGGAGTTCTTCCCTCATTTTTTTGGTTTTCCGTATGCCAGGTGAATGCTTCCTTCTCAATGTCCATTCCCCCTATCTGAGGATAATGGACAGGGTGCCGTACCTTTGCCGGATTGCCAAGCAGCTCAATGGCCTGTCGAATATCTGGTTCTATGCTTTCAGAAAATGCGGTGCGGAAGGAGTCAATTTTTTCCTTATCCTCAACATGAGTATACCTGTACTCAGCAAGGGTGTTTGCACCATATCGCTGTTTTCGATCAATGAAACGCACTGCGTTAATCCCAATGCGGCAGCTACCCAGACCCAGGGGTTTTCCCATACCGATTTTATGGCAAAATTGCGAGCTGGGTAACAGCATATAGAGGAGCATCCCCAGCTCCCACTCTGTGCAGTTGTCAAAATCAAGGGTAAAGGTAAAAATAATGCCTTTTTTCACAGGGGTGATTTGTACCTTCTGCTTTAAAGAGTCCGTGTCAGCAACATGAAAACTTTCCCAGGGATAGCGACCAGAAGAGTCCTTCATCCCAGTTTTGGATAATGTCAGCACTCCCTGGGAATCGCTGCTATCCATCAAAGGATGAAGATACCGCTTTCGCCCCAGAGGTTCCGCCTTACCGGTGTTCATGCCGGACTTGCTGATATATTTTCCAGTGGTCTGTTCTTTGAAATAAAGAGGAGGCGAAGGCAGCTTGGGGCTGGAGAGGATTTTCAGGGGTACAGCTTCCTTCATTAACGGCTCTTCCTGCCCATCTTGCAGCTGCGCAGAGGATACGATTGTTTTCCCGGCAAAGGCAAGCTGTTCCTTACCCTTTTCCTGCTGGACAAAACCAAAGAGCAGTTCCGCAGGCGATATAGTTTCCCTTTTTTTGTTAAAGGGGAGCAGTTCATCAGGAAAATAGTCGTACACGGTTTTTTCAACTCTACTTCGCCATATTGCGGAAAAGGAAATCTCGGCAACTTGTCGGGGAGAATTGAGATACGGTTGAAAATAAACCAGGTCTCCGTGTTGTACTCGCAACTTGTGAGAGTCATCTCCCTCCAACCCTGTGTTCCGCATACATCCCTTGGGCTGATAGGGCAGCCAGTTGACCCCGCCAATACCCTCAGGATGTTTGATCTGGGGTCTGGTTCTCTGATCTGCCAGCTTTTCAAAATGGTTCACCACCTCATCTGCAATAGCAAAGAGATCCTTTTTGGTGTCAAGAGCAGCGAGAAATCCTTTCGGGTTATCGGCAAAGGCTTGCGGTACAGGCAGGAACAATTCATGTTTCTTGCTACCAGGAATATCTTTCCGGCCCTCTTTTCCAAGAATACGCAAAATACCCGGCACAGTACCGCTCTGCTTTGTCGTGGAGGGAACCGGATTGCCTGTCAGCCTAATGCCAAGTATTAAATTTCCATTTCCACCTGGCTTTAAGGCATTGTTGTTTCCAGATACCTTGCTGTTACGGTCAAAGCGAAATTCAGGAACCGGAAGATAATATATCGTGTTATTGTCGAAGCTCCAACTGTCTGCCCCGTTTAAAAAGGTTTTCATTGTTCCAGCTATATAGGCCTTCTCAAGGTACACCTTCATCGGTGCTTTCTTCCCCTGTTCTGGTGGGAACATGGCCTGGAATTCCGGCTTGGCTTTGTTGTGGTAAAGTAAGGGCAGGGCAAGGGGATAGAGATAGTAATGACCATCCCGAATTATAACCATCCCCATGGCCGAGAGACTTTCCTCTCCAACTTTTTGCCGATACGACATCATCCCATCATCCAGCACCCGCATGGATGAGTTACTTGCAGCCTCAGCCAGGGAAGAGAGCATACCCCGCAGACTGGTTGCCGGGATGGCCGGATCTCCGTTGATCTGAAAATGTTCAACTTCCTGCGGTGTTGTTTCCTCTATACGTTCACCGCCCACAAACAGCGGAGTTTCACTGGTCAGGGTACACTCGATCCTGCCGTGCAGGATTTGCCTGTCACCATCGTCTTTATCCCGATACAGTGCATGGGAGTCGTGCATCTCCGGGCCAAAATCCTCTTTTTTGAGCCATTTTTCAGCACCCGGTTTCGGGGTGGGAATGAAATGATAAGGGTTGTGAAATTTACCGCTGCTGTCCTCCAATCCACCCTTTTCAGAGGGCGGAGTAAATTCCACAGGTTCAGGATTCTCCCTTGCCACACAGCGAAGCGGCTGACTGTTTTCAGCACATTTTTCCCGAAAAGCGTCCAGGTTTTTATCCATGCCCAGCGATTCAGCTCCAAAAATGGTCGTCTCATCAATCGACACCTGCCCATACCCCTTGGCTCGGCCAAAGCCAAGGGTGATATCCCCCTCCTGGAAATCGCGCAGGGTCAGAGCCAGCAGCCCTCTGGCCCAATCTTTAATATCCGGGGCAGCTGCCAGGGTGATGGTAAATGCTGGCCGGTGAAAATAATCCGCATCAAACTTGGCAGTGTCCCGTCCGCCGCCGTGAAAACGATCAATGGCAACAAAGTCCTGACGCTGCAAGTGCCGGTCGTGTTCAGAGAGCCAATTATCCTGAAATTCAATAGCACAGATATCCACCCGGCTTTTCCAGCCGCTGTTACCAAAGAGCAAGCATACCGGGCAGAGTTCTTTTTCTGCCTCTTCAGCCGAAAACACCGGCGAACAAGGATCCGCAGGATCACAGCAGAAACCGCCCAGGGTGCGGACAATTTTTTCCGCCTGGGAACGAAGGCTTCCCCGCAGAGATTTTGCTGGCAGCACAGGATTGTTGTTACGATCCAGCAGGGGGAAATGATCCGGGCTGCTATCTCTGCCACGGGAGGGATCATTGACCAGAAAAGGCCCGGCAAAACGAAGATTGATGGTTATGGCAGTGGATTGACCAGTTAATCCTGCCAACCATTGAGAACCCCGCTTTACGAGGTCGTCCACCTCCGCTCTGTCCAACTCAGGCATACCATTCTCTGCCATGGCATCATCCCCTTGTTCCAGCCACTGCTTTACCGCATCCTTATCCATGCGAAAAACACGCAGCCGCTCAAATTTCATCCTGCCGCTGCCGTTGCAGGTATCTCCTCCCAGGGTAATGGGCTGCCTATGCCTGTCCGAAAAACCAGCTTCCAGGGTCGCAGCAAGCAGGGCTGCCTGATCCATAGTCATTGCCCCGACAACAATCAGGGTAAAACCTGCGCCCTCTGGTACCGCTTCACTGTAGAATAATTTTTTATCAAGAACCGTCCGGGTCGGGCGGTTGACGGCAATGGAAGTCTCCACAAAGGTCTGCTGGTCTGCATCCCACCAGGGTGGGGCGTTCTCCTTCCTGGTAAAAGAAACCTCTCTGGTGAGTTTAGCAGCGAGAAATTCCGCTGCCCCACCCCGACCCTGATCTGTCTGGTTTGTTTCATCATCCATCCCATATCCGAACAGTTCCCGGAACAGCGTACCCACCTGTTCGCTGCCCGGAGCAAGATGCTCTTCGAGCCACTGCCTGATATTGCCCTTAACAGTAGAACCGGGAATAAAAGGTTTATCCTTACTATTCTTGATACACTCGTTAATATCAGCCTGTCTGGTGCTGCTTTTGCCCTCTTGTACTTCTGTGACTGTCAATGCATCACTGTGGGTAAACTCACCGCTGCCAACATGGAGCGGACTGGCTGTAACCAGCTTGAGGACGATTTTCCAGCGGGGAACAAAAGAGTATTTTTTATGATTACGCATGGGGATTTTCCTCCTCTTCCAACTGGAGATCAATAAAGGTGTATTCATTCGGTTTAAATCTGTCGCTGTGTACCTCCAGATTGACGGCTATTTCCCCATAGCCATTTTGCGGCAGCCAGGGGCAGCATTGCCAGGGTTCACTGTCCGGTTGATCCAGGCCGTAATAGCTCCGTACATCTCCCAACAGGGGCAGACCGCTTCTGAGCCATTCCTTGATACAGGCTGCGGCCTCCTCAACAGATGATTCAGTCCCGGTGGTCAAGACAAAGACACTACCGGACTCAGTGAGAAGCCAGGGTTTATAATAATCCTGCCCCCTCTGCATGGTATTACGGAGCCAGACCCCGCCGCTCAAACGCTGAGTTGCAAAATAACGTACCTGTCGCAGACAACCCTTGGAAAGTTGATCCCAGGCCGTTTCATAGAGTGTTTTCAGGGCGGCAGACCCGGAGGTCTCATCCAAATCCAGCGGGCTGCCAAGCAAGGTATCGCTCTGCAGGGTGACGATCCAGATATTTTTTTCCAGCGGTTCCGGGCTGGAAACTTTTACTGCTGCCAGGGTTTCCCGTACCGGAATCGGCTCCATAAGAAAGGGTGCCTTGCTCTTACCCAGGCCAAAGACCCCTTGACTGGTCAGGGAACAGAACTGGGCAAGCACCTTATCCTGTTCATGCTCTTCAATACCGTTCAGGTCAAGGCTGGCCAGCCAGTAATGGTTATTCGGGAGGATCTGTTCCTGGGAAAAGAGTTCATTTTCCTCTGAACGAAGGCTTTCCGGCTGGATGCCGGTGCGTACCCGTAATTGCCTGCTCAGTTTCTGCCAGCCAAAATCAGCAGTCACATCAGAATCGTCCTTCCAGTCAACGGCAAAGTTTGGGGTTTGTTTCTTGATCAGGCAGGGTCTTTCCGTCTGGGCCACATCATACCAGTCCTTGCTGTCTGCTATCTTGACAATGGATTTTGGGAAGACCACAGGCCGCTGTCCCTTCCTACTGGCAGGAAACCCGTGGCTGAAGCGCAGTTTATTAAAGTTGTCTTTAAGCTCTTTCCGGGTGTCTTTAACTTCTGCAGCAGTTTTTCCCTTGTCACCTGTCAGGTGATTCCAGGTGGTCATGATGGAGCCAAGGAGAGCAGCTCCGGGAATAATATCCGTTGATGCAAAGAGATTATCCGTGGTCTGGGGCTGGGACAGACAAAAGGGATACTGCGGCATGATCTTGAACTGGACAATCCCATCATCGTTCTTCAGCCCGGCAAGTGCAGCCGGGTCAGGCAGAGCCAGGGAGGATATTTTTTTGTCAGACAACTGCACCTTTTTCACCCGGCCATAGCCGATGGTACGCATTCCGCCCAACTGCG
>DAOVTM010000325.1 GCA_030633145.1 Desulfobulbaceae bacterium | reverse complement strand
CCGATGATTTGGTCAAGATCACTGCGATGGAGCTGATACACAGAACAGGGGGTAACTGATTTAATGGTGGCGGAACGAGGTTCTCCATGAAGGAGGGCAGTCTCACCGAAAATATCTCCAGATCTAAGCCTGGCAACCTCTTTCATCTGCCCATCCTGGATGCGGACAACCTTTAGAATTCCCCTGGCTACCAGAAAGAGAGAATCATCCGTATCCCCCTGGGTGATGATGGTTTCATTTCGATTGCAAGTGCGTACCCGCATACAGGCGACTATATCATCAAACTCCTGAGCATTCATGCCTGTAAAAAAGGGTACCTTGCGCAGCAACTCTCCCGGATTGATGTTCAATCGCATGGCCTTTTGGCCCCGTAAGCGTCGTAAACGACTGCGAGGTTCATGCGCTATTTTTTCATGCACGGCCTCTGGCAGCAGGCCGCGTCCGGCCAGCTCTTCGGCAACTGCGGAACGGGTCAGCAACACCACCCGTTTGCCCAGGCGGGACTGAACCGCACGGACATACTCGGGAAACTGTTCGGCAAGAGTGTCCATATAATACTCGGCCTGTTTTCGCCATCGCTTATAAGTTTCTCGAACTTCATTCACTGAATCCTCTGGTGCGGAATCCAGTTGCGCTACCTCATCCAGCATCTGCAAGACCTGTCCGCCAGACTGGTAATGGCCCCAGGCGTTTTCATAGTCCAGGGAGATCCTGTTGACCCGCATCCGTTCTGCAAGGGAAAAAAGCAGGGGCAGTCTGTCCAGCATTCCATAGAGGAACGGCTCCAGCCTGCGGCGCACTCCATGGGTCTGGATATGAGCAAAGCCGTGCTGATAACGGATTGCATCAATCTGCATATTCAGGGTGAGGAGAAACTGACGAAAGGCACTTTCACTGAGGTGTCCCTTGGCAAACATGTCTGTGAACTGGGCCTTTTCCTCGGCAAAAGCCTGGAGATAGAGGAGCAGTTTTTCCTGTTCTGGATTCAACTCAGACGCACGCAACCGGGTCAGCTTTTTTTCACCCTTTTTGATCTTCCGTGCTGTGTGTTGTTGCAGTCCGGTTCCGATATCTGCTGCCAGATGATTGTTTTCCAGCAGTGCATCCAGACCGGCAGAGACCTTTCGGCAGGCGGCAAGTTCATACTCCAGCTCAGCCAGTCGATCAACGAGCGGGCTTTTATCCAGACCGGTATAGTGCATCAACCGGCCAACAGAAAATCCCTGCACTAGAAGGGTAAAGAGTACTGCACCCATGACCAGGGCGGTGAAGAGTTCGCTGTATTCGCTTTCGCCCAGCCCCAGAACCAGTGCCAGGGCAATGGCTCCCCGCAGACCGCCCCAGAAAATCATGGCTCGATAGCGAAAATCCACTGGTTGTGCTCCAGGCAGCAGAGAAACCAACGGCACCAGCCCATAGACCAACAGGGCTCGTGCTAAGATCATGGATCCGATAACTACGGAGAGGAGACCTATTGAATTCCACAATTCAGCCAGGTTGACCTTCATGCCAACCAGGAGGAAGATGAGGGCGTTGGCGAGAAAGGCCAGGTATTTCCAGAAATGATCAAGGTACTGCTGCACTGAAGGAGATATCCTGACTCTGCCCCAGCCGCCCATGGTGAGACCCGCTCCGACTACGGCCATCACCCCACTGACATGAAGGTATTCTTCCGCAATTAAGAATGAGAGATAGGCAAGTACCGTGGTCAGGGTGATCTCGATCATGGAGTCAGAATCCACCAGTCCCAGCAGCCAGCCCGTGATCAGTCCAAGGAGGCAGCCCACCAGCAGGCCTCCACCAAAGAGGAGGATAAAGTCAATAATGCCGTTGAGTAAGATACCCTCGGACATGGAACCAGCAGCCAATACTCCGAGCAGGATCTTGGCAAGGACAATGGAGGTGGCATCGTTGAACAGGCTCTCACCCTCTACCAGGACAATGAGCCGTTTGGGTGCGCCAAGTTGTTTAAAGAGGGCAATCACTGCCACCGGATCAGTAGCACTGAGAATAGCCCCCAGCAGCAGGGCCGCTGCCAGGGGGATATCGCTTACCAGCCAGACAATACCGCCGATGATCCCTGTTGATATGAGCAGTCCTGGCACTGCCAGGGCCATGACTGATGCCAGTTCCCGGCGCAGAAGGTGGCTGTCCAGGGTAAAGGTGGATTCAAAGATTAAGGTGGGGAGGAAGATAAAGAAGATCAGCTCGGGTGAAATTTCCAGATGGAGAAGAAATCCAAAAGGGGTGGGAAAGGACTGTCCCAGCAGCGAAACCATCATCCCGACCAGAACCAGTACAACGGTAAAAGGGAGACGCATTTTTCTGGTTAATGCCAGAATCCCCACAGCGAGCAACAGGAGGGAGACTATGGCCGTGACCAGATGGGCGGTTTGTGCTGCATGTTCCATCCCCATCCTCCTCTTGAAGAGTTGATTGTCTGATTTTTATCAGTTATTTATCAGTTTTGGGTCAGCTCATAATTTTATTTTGGTGGCACAAACAAACCATGCGGCCAGCTCGGTCCGGCAATGGGAGAACCGAGATTAAACTGGATAAGCCTGCTCCGTGCCTCCAGCAACTTGTTGACCAGTGACTTTTCCACTCGGGCGTAGGCCGCTTCATCGACCTCTCTTTTGACCACGATACCGAGCAGTTCGGTAATAGCGTTACCCACAGAGTTCTGGCTGATGGTGACGATGAGCCGTCCGGAATCGTCTCGATAAAGAATCTGTTTATAGGCAGGTCGCCAGCGGATCTCATTGGCAAAGAGCGGGTCTTCCAGTACCTGTTCGCGCAGCATTCGGGCAACGCTGTGAAAGTCGTTGCTGAAGAGGAGGACATCTTCGATCTGATCCGGGTAGCTGGCGTTCTTGGGTATCCGGGCATCATTTGAAGCGATCAAAGAAAAGAGGGTGCGGTAAAAGTCCAAAAATCCCAGCAGCACCATGTCGTACTCGTCCCAGAAACGACCGTGGTTGAGGGCCTCTGCCCCGCCGCGAACCTCCCAGCTGGGCAGTCCCTGGGGATATCCGGTGCTTTTCAGCCTGGCCTTGTCCGGCTCCAGGGGGATGAGGACATCCAAATCCAGTATCTCAAAAAAACGCTGATAGACCTCGCTTAAATACTCCAGGAACAGCCCATGGTAGCCGCTGTCGGTAAGATTGGGGTTATCATCGGCGGCAGCAGGTGAGTTGTACAGTTTTTCATTTTCAAAGGCCATGAAGTGGTTATGGATCATCCTGATGCTTGGTACGCCAGGCTTGCTCAGGGGCCAGGTGGCATCCAGGCTGGCCTCGCCACAGAGGAGGAGGTGTTCTTCCGGATCCGGAAATTTTTCCAGCATGTACTGAAACACGACCTGGGTCATGCGGGAAAAGACGAATTTTTCCCGTCTGGTGAGTTGATCACGGCGCACCGGTCTGCCCAGGGGATCGAGGATTTTCTGGGAGGTATCCAGGATAATGGAGGTGTCAAAGAGGTTGCTGTGGCCTATGGCCTTGCGGTAGAGAAGGAAATCTTCCTCGGTACGCAACAGTCCGTTTTCACTGGCAAGATGGCGCAGGTTGCCGGGACTGTTAAAGAATTCGGTGGGGGTGACTCCGTCCGGGATATCCAGGGGAATTGCGCGAAACGGGTTGCTTACTTCACGGGGTACTCCTGAGAGTTGACGCATTAAATTGACCTCCTGTGCTTTTCGCACCACTCTTGTTACCAGACAGCCCTGAGTCCCTTATTTTTTCGTACATGATCAATACGCCGCTCAAGTTCAACCCGCCATTGGGCATGAATGCGGGCTGCGGAAGGGGCAATCAGTTCGGGCAGGCCATACACCAGTCGATCTGCAGCCCGGCTGGCCTCAATTACTGCCTCAATGGATCTGGCTCCAAATTTGTAATCAGCCAGCAGCAGCCTGAGCAGCAGACCTGATGTCTTACGGGCTGCGGTTTTCCAATGGGTCTGCATCTGATGGGCGATGATAAAGGCCCGTTTGAGCAGGATGCGCTGCAACTCCTTCAGCTCCTCTTCAGAGGCTGAGTCCCTGAGCAGATGTTCCCGAATCTCTATCCCGTCAATATCCAGCACTACCCGGAGACGACTCATAAAGTCTGGAATCTTCAGGGTCTTTGCCAGTTGCAGATCCTTGGGATCCGCTGGAGTGAGCAGGTCTTCCATACCCTGCCAGCTTGCCTTGACCCCACCGGCAAAAACAAAGATAGCCCGTCCAATATGGTAAGGAATACCGTGTACATAGGTGACACCATCCTGCATGGAGGGGAGGAAATAGCGGAGATAGCCAAACTCATAGTCATCATAGCGGCAGTCAAATTCATCCCAGAAGGCAATGGGTACCTTGCCCTGAGCCACTGAGGCGCGGATGGGGTCGATGGCCGAATTGATCTCGTCCGGGCTGGCAAACTGGGTCAGGTTAAACTCAAAAAAATCAAAGGGATTACCCGGCGCATTGTTGGAAATCTCGTCCGCCACCTGTTTAACGGCAAAGGATTTGCCGGAACCGGGCGGGCCGAACACTCCTATACAGAGGGGGCGCAGCACCGACTCCTTTGACACATAAGATTCCATTACACTGTGCAGAGTGATCACCGGATCGATTTCAGCGGGATCAGTGGTGCGCAGATGGCCGAGCTGAAAGGTGGGAAGGGAGGCAAAGCCGGTTCCCCGGTTGACCTCCTCTTTTAAAGAGTGGAGTATGGACACAATCACATCAAGATAATCATGGGTCGGTTCTGAGAATCCGTCCGTAGAACCCCTCTGCGAAACAAACTTACGTTGAAAAAAGGAGCGCAGTGCCTCCTTCTTGGCCTCGCCCCAGGTCTGGCTGGCAACCAGTTCCAGTGTAGAATCAAAATCAGGGGAAAATGCGGGCAGCTCCACAAAGGAGTGATCCGGCTCATT
>DAOVTM010000440.1 GCA_030633145.1 Desulfobulbaceae bacterium | reverse complement strand
TAAGTACTAATGCAAAATTAATCTAACATTGTTCCACTGGTTCCTACGCTCCAGCGTAGGAACCGTGATATACCGCTCCAGCGGTTGCAACAGGACGCAGGAGCGTCCAAAATCCGTTCCCACAGACGGAGTCTCGCAGGCTCGCTTACCTGGAGCATGGGAACGAGGAACTAATGACCTTCACCACAGGGCTGTCAAGGTATTTGACGATCTTGTCTATGTATAAGTTTCGAGTATGCAATGATAGGCGATCTTTTTTTTAAAAAGTTTCTTGTACGCACTAAACTTATTCGGACTTAATTTTTATGTCAAGAGAGGAATTAGGGACATTTTTTTCATTGTCCGGTGGGCAGCAAACTTGTCGGACTGTCAGGCCTGAATCAGCTGCAGGGTGATTTCCCCGATCAGTCTGTCCTCCAGATGGACGACACAGGCCACTTCTCGTATTATGTCAAATTTATGGGTGTTTTCCGAGCGGATTATCAACCTGCTTCCCATGGGAATGGCCTCAATAGAAAAATCAGCCCGTTTCACCCCCACTATCCACCCCTTTCTGCTGGTTCCCTCTCCTTGCTCTTTGATTCTGGTCAGCCCGTTACAGACTCCAGCGGTCTGGGCGGCCAGTTCCACCATAATCAGCGGCTGCACCTCTTCTCCACGACACAGGGGAAAGGTAGAGTTAACCGTTGCCGTGGTCAGGGCAAACTCCTCAGTCAGCTCAAGGATTTCATCGAGTAGGAGCATGTCCCTCCTGTGGGGCAGCAGCTCTTTCAAGGAATATCCTGTTGATTTACACTGTTTTTCAGCAGCCATGATCCAGTGATGCCCGGCAATTTTTCATCATGGGAAGCGACTTGCAGCCGGGCAGTAAAATCCCTTGCTGAACTGCAATCGTGCTGTCTTCAGTTTCTATTCCGGCTATGTAGGTCATGGTGTCTTCCGTGTGCATTACCGGGTTGTTTCAGGTTTGTTCAGTTCCACAGGCAACCGTCCAATGGAATAAAGCAGCAGTAGGCCGATTCCAAGCAACAGAACCTGCACTTCCGGGTTGTCACGCATTATGGCGATGGACAGGGTAAAAGTCAGGACAATAGTACCCAGGGCTGTTCGCCTTGATTTGCGGGAAATAGTTTTCCGTTCCTGCCATTGACGTAATCCGTCACCAAACCATCGGTTGTCCAGCAGCATCTGATGAAATCGCGGCGAGCTTCTGGAAAAAAGAGCCAGAGCCAGGAGCAGAAACGGGGTGGTCGGCAAAACAGGCAGGATTGCTCCGACCACGCCGAGGGCGACACAACTCCAGCCCAGGAAAATAAATATTGTTTTCTGTATGGTTTTTTTCATTCCGTAAAGGGGGCGCAAGGGATTATCTTTGCTTGACTCTTATCGCTCATTAATTACATTGCTCCCACAATATTCCTGGTTCCCAAGCTCCAGCTTGGGGACAATACCTCGAAAGCTCCAGCTTCCCGGCGGCCTTCCAGGGTGATAGGGCAAGAAAAAAAATATGTTACCAGCTAATTTTTACGATGCCTGTGAGAAAGATACCTTTAGCCGGGCAGCAAAAAATCCCTCGATCTCCTCCGAGGGCAGAGGAGCAAAACACCCTAAATCGTCAACCAGTTCTGCGGCTGTCTCCGGTAAAAACTGGCTGCAGTCAGTCAACTTGAACCGGTCTTCCCGGTGCTGGAACGCCTCAACAACCTCCCTGTTCTCTTCCGGTTCCAAGGAACAGGTAGCATATACCAGAACCCCGCCCGGTGCAAGTAATGAGGCTCCGGCATGGAGCAGAGAGAGCTGTTGCTCCTGAAAAACGGCCATATCCTCGGGTTGCCTGTTCCAGCGAATATCTGGATGTTTGCGAATCACCCCGGTACCAGAACAGGGGGCATCAATCAGGATACCGTCAAAGACAAGGTCTGTTGACCGGGCAAAATCCTCTAATCGCTGTCGGACAACAGTTACCCGTTTATCAAGCCGCAGTCGCTGTAGATTTTCGCCCAGCAGCCTGGCTCGCCTTGCATCGGGTTCTACTGCCAGTAGAGAAGCGGTTTGGGGCAGAACTCCAGCCAGTACAGCGGTTTTGCCCCCCAGACCAGCGCAACCGTCCAGATAGAGTCCATCAGGCCGTAACGGAAGCAGTAGCTGACAGACCAGCTGTGCAGCCTGATCCTGCACATGAAAGAGTCCCTGTGCATAGCCGGGAAGCTTGCTGATCTGTCCACGATAGTCAGGCAAAACAAGGCTCTCAGGAGAATACCTGCCCAACTGTGCCTTGATACCCTTCCTGTTGAGTTCCTCTGCCAGGTTTTCACGCTCACCAGGTACTGCGCGAAGACAGAGTTGCGGCTGTTGGTTATTGACCGCACAGATTTCTTCCATCTTTTCCCTGCCGAAATGGGCTGTCCAACGATCCGTCAGCCAGGATGGATGTTCCAGGATTGGACTGTTACTCCGGCCTGCGGTTTCCGGCAGGGGCAGCGTGTCCCGGTTTCTCGCAATCGCACGCAGGGTACCGTTGACAAAACCGGTCAGCCAGCCGGGCTGACGCATTTTTTTCAATGCCTTGACTGTCTCGTTCACTGCTGCCGAATCCGGAATACGTTCTAAAAAAATAATCTGATAACAGCCCACCCGCAGAGCGATCAGGGTGAGCGGCTTCATCTTTTTCAGACGGGTCTTGGAAAAAGAGGCTATGATCGTATCCAGATACTGCTGCCTGCGCAATACCCCCATAACCAGCATGACTGCCAGTTGCCGGTCACTCTCTTTCAGGTCGGATTCATGTATTATACGGTTGAGGAACCCTTGTATCGTTTTTCCGCTTCCCTGCCATTGGGTCAGGCAGTCTATAGATAGACCACGAGAAGTCGGCTGTGCCTGTTTCTTTTTCATGGGATTTCAAGTTTTTTCCGACTGAAGCGTAAACTGTTGTGGATTGGCTGGGCATTTGATGGTCGTAACACTGTAAATCCGGCCAAGTCCTTTCCGACAAACAAAACTGAAACTGAAGAAAAACCGCTAACGGGTGTCGTAACACCGTAAATCCGGCCAAGTCCTTTCCGACGCTGAAAGTAAAAGGCCAGGAAAAAAGAAGTAATGTCGTAACACCGTAAATCCGGCCAAGTCCTTTCCGACCTGTGTTGATGTTGGACGGAGAAATTCCACTTATAAAGTCGTAACACCGTAAATCCGGCCAAGTCCTTTCCGACCGGGGCAAAATCACAACAAGGAGAAAAACCATGAAAGTCGTAACACCGTAAATCCGGCCAAGTCCTTTCCGACTT
>DAOVTM010000390.1 GCA_030633145.1 Desulfobulbaceae bacterium | reverse complement strand
ATCTGTTAACAATACTTACAGCTACAAATGACCTGCCAACAAATGTGCAACAGGAACAATAAATCACTGACATGGGCGTGCAACGTAACGCATCTTCCCCCAAGAGAATAGTGATGAAAAAATATCCCGGTGAACGGTTACAAGAATTCCATACCCCCTTACAAGATACAGAATCACTTGTTGTCCCAGTAATAACAAGCTACGAGGTCTTTAAAATTGTATTACGTGAATCAAACGAAAATTTTGCATTACAGGCTGTAGCGGCAATGCAAAAAGGAAATGGTGTAGAACTTACAACAAGCTTAGCTATCGCTGCTTCTAAATACAGTTTGGAGTATCAACTCCCAATGTCAGACAGTATTATTTTCGCTACAGCCAAGCAGTACAATGCTACAATTTGGACTCAAGATATTGACTTTAAAGATATTCCAGGTGTGGAATATTTTCCCAAAGAATAATAGGCTAATAATTTACAATGGTCGATATAGTTCTGTTGATGGGAGATTTTTTGAGTTTACGCGAAAACCTGGTGCGCCGGTCGGCACACCAGGCTATTTGTCTGACAGCTCTTTACCACTCCTTATCATCCAGGATCTGTCCCTGGGTGGAGACAACCACCTGACGGATCTTGACGCTCGCTCCCGCATCATCATACGCCTTTTTTACAATCTGCAGCATGGAGGTACAGCAGGGAACCTCCATGATCAGAACCGTCACCGTGTTCAGCTTGCGTGTCTTGAACATCTCGGTAAAACGATCCACATACATCTGCTGATCGTCAAATTTGGGACAGCCCATCATCACAACACGACCCTTGATGAAATCATCCTGCAGGCTGCCGTAGGAGACTGCGCAGCAGTCGGCGGCAATCAACAGGTCGCAGTTTTCCAGAAAGGGGGCTGAGGGCGGGATCAGACGGATCTGTACCGGCCAGTGACTGAGGGCGCATCCGACCTGTGAGCTAGGCTCATTGGCTGCCTGACAGGGAGTAATGGGCTGCATGGTCTTCAACTGGGCTGAAGGACAGCCGCCACCGGCAGGCGGTGCGGAACCTGTTGCCTTCTGCTTCTGTTCGGCCAGGTATTTTTCCACAGCCTCTTCATTAAACTCTTCAGCAGTCCGTTCAATGATCTTCAAGGCACCTGTAGGGCAGGAACCCAGGCAGGCACCAAGGCCGTCGCAGAGCTTGTCTGCTACCAGACGAGCCTTGCCGTCTATGATCTGGAGGGAACCCTCGGCACAGTCGGGTACACAGTCTCCGCAACCGGTGCAGAGTTCGTCGTCAATCTCGATTATTTTTCTTGTTATTATCATGGGGTTTACTCCTTGCTATTGATTGTCTCAGGTAGTTTTTATAAGTAATTTTTTGGTGCCAACACTGCTTGGTGCGCACAGCGCACCCTACGAAAACGTCGTAGAAAGGAGGCTGTAGTCCGTAGGGTGCGCTGTGCGCACCAGAACAACGAAAAAATAAAGGATAGCTTTCTTATTGAATAAATTTTTTCAAAGTCGCCGCAGCCTGTTCAGCTCCGGCAGGGGTCATAAAGGAACCCAGCAGCAGCTTTTCAAGATGATCTTTCGTGGGTGGCTTTTTCTGATACAGTTCCATCATGTTCACTATAAGGTCCGCATCGGATATGACCTTAAAATTGATTGTTTCTTCATCTCTCGGGGTATGGTGATGAGCGATAATATCGCACACCTCGTCGATCAGTTCCGGGGCTGCCTTTAACTCAGTCAGCAGCTCCCTGGCAACGGGCGGGCCTTCTGAATGCTGATATTTAGGCGAGGAACTGTTAAATTTTAGCTCCGCCTCACGAATACCGATGTCGTGCAGCAGTGCGGTGGCCATAATGACCATCATGTCGCCGTCGTCCTGATGTTTGCCGATCACCTCGGCGTGTCCTGTCACATCCATGGCATGTTTAATGCGGCGGCTGTCTGTGCCGAAATATTTGCGCATTGCAATGGCTACCCTGTCCTTGAACAGGTCGCCCTGGGCAGCTATCAGTTCCGGCGGCATGGAACCAAGACACTGTTCCGCGTGCGGGCAGTACGAGGCGCAGCCAAAGTCCATTCTCGGGTTGAGCATCTTGTGACCACAGCCGCGACATCGCTGCTGGCTATCGTCCTTGAAAAATTCAACCAGATGACCGCAATCAGGGCATTTGGCCTCAAAAACGTCTTCACCGCTCCAGTAGCGGCTGTCTTGTCCGGGACATTGCATTTTTTTTCTATGAGAGTCGCTTGCTTTTTAAAATGATCAAGGCGTACTTTCATCCTTTGTTGTAATGATTGTGTTAACAGGGATGTTACTCCCCCAATACCGCTTTTTTCAAATCATCAATTCCGTACCGTTCCACATACCTGGCACTTCTGGTCTTAAATTCCGCAGTTTTCAGATAATAGTTCAGGGTCTTTCTCACCAGCTCTATGGCCTCGTCATCACTCAACCCTTTGGCAATCAGGTCGCCGATACGGGGATTACCCGCAGCATTACCGCCAAAGCTTAATCGCCAGCCCTTTTTTTCAGCAGTCAGCCCGATGTCACGCATCCAGGACTCGCAGCAGCAACGGGTACAGCCGGAAATCCCTACCTTCACCTTATAGGGCAGGGGGCCATCCAGCTCCATTTTGTTGATGGCTTTTTCCATCCGCTCGGTTTCACTGGTCGCACTGCTGCACCAGTTTTTTCCAGGACAGGCCTGTACATAATGAACCCGGTTGCGGGTATGGGGCAGGCTGTCGAGAAGTTGCAGCTCCTCTTTTACTTCAGCCAGTTTTTCTGGGGACAGTCCCTGGAAGTAAAGCCGCTGGGCCCCGGTGATCTTGACCATGGGTACCTCATATCTGCGGGCCAGATCAGTGATTCGTTCCAGATCCTCAAGGGTGAGCATCCCTGCGTTGATTCCGGGCATGGGAAAAAAAGATTTATAGTTCATTTTAAGTCCAAAGTCTAAAGATTCAAAGTTTAAAGGTCAAAGGGGGCGGTATTTTTATTTACCGCCACCCTTCGACTTTTTCACCTTTTGATCTTTTTATCCCAGAATGGTCTTCAGATCTTCTTCCGGGGTCTCAGCAACCGGCTTGATATCAAAGGTCGCAACCAGGAAGTCCAGTATAGCCGGGGTAATAAATGCCGGCAGCGTGGGTCCGAGGCGGATATCTTTAATTCCCAGGTGCAGCAGGGTCAGCAGAATCGCCACAGCCTTCTGCTCGTACCAGGAGATAATCATGGACAGGGGCAGATCATTGACACCACACTCAAAGGCATCTGCCAGGGCAACCGCAATCTGGATGGCAGAGTATGCATCGTTACACTGACCAACGTCCAGCAGACGCGGGATACCGCCGATGTCGCCCAGATCCTGATCAAAGAAACGGAATTTGCCGCAGGCCAGGGTCAGGACAATACAGTCATCCGGTACCTGCTCAACAAACTTGGTAAAATAGTCACGACCAGGCTTGGCACCATCACAGCCGCCAACCAGGAAGAAGTGACGGATGTCCTTGTTCTTCACTGCCTCAATGATCTTGTCGGCAACGCCAAGAACCGCCTTATGACCAAAACCGACCATAACGGAACCGTTGTCCACCTCATCCTGCCAGCCGTCCATGGTCAGAGCCATATCAACCACTGCACTAAAATCCTTGTCTTCAATATGCTTCACTCCGGGCCAGCCAACCAGACCGGTGGTAAAGATGCGGTCTTTGTACTCGTCACGGGGCTTCTGGATGCAGTTGGTGGTAAAGAGAACCGGTCCGGGAAAATTCGGGAACTCTTTATGCTGATTCTGCCATGCGGTTCCGAAATGTCCAAAGAAATGATCGTATTTCTTCAGCTCAGGATAACCGTGACAGGGCAACATCTCGCCATGGGTATAAACATCGATTCCCTTACCTTCGCTCTGCTTGAGCAACAGCTCAAGGTCGTGCAGGTCATGACCGGTGATGAGGATACATTTATTGGGGCGATGTCCCAGCGGTACGGTGGTGGGAACGGGATGACCATAGGTTCCGGTGTTAGCGGTATCCAGCAGTTCCATGGCCCGAAGGTTCATCTCACCCGCCTTCATGGCAACGGGAACACAGTCCTCAATGGTCAACCCCTCTGCCAGCATGGCGGAAAGCGCATCGTACATAAAGGCTGCAACAGCAGGATCACT
>DAOVTM010000160.1 GCA_030633145.1 Desulfobulbaceae bacterium | reverse complement strand
ATATGAGAATACAAAAAGAACAAAAATTAACAATACAACTGGATTGGTTTCAGAGAACATGCTTTCCCCTTGACCGTTCTGGCTTCTGTCCTCTGGTTTCTGATATGGTACGCCCGACAGGATTCGAACCTGTGACTCTCGGCTTCGAAGGCCGATGCTCTATCCAGCTGAGCTACGGGCGCATTGTGGATGGTAAAAGTGTATATAATATACTTTACCCGTTTTTTAAAGAGGGAAATTGCTTGTAATTTACATTTGCATAAACTACTTTCCACATTAATACATCAAGCCTTGAGCGGCTAAGGCCTCACCTGCGGTGGATTTTCAGTTAAACTATATCTTCCACCCAGCTAACTGAGAAGACAAGACAGCCAATGAACGATACACCCATCCTGAGAATGGAGAACATCCACAAGAGCTTTGGCAAGCTGGAGGTACTGCACGGGATCTCCCTTGAGGCTCGTTCCGGGGATGTGATCTCCCTGATCGGATCATCGGGTTCTGGCAAGTCAACCTTTCTGCGCTGTATCAATCTGCTGGAGATGCCGGAACAGGGTGAAATTTATCTGGACGGTACCTCTATTGCCTTTAAAACAGATCGTAAGGGAAAACGGAGTCCTGCGGATGCGGGTCAGGTACAAAACCTGCGCTCCAGAATAGCCATGGTCTTTCAACAGTTCAACCTCTGGTCGCACCAGACAGTGCTGCAGAATGTCATTGAGGCACCGATTCATGTTCAGAAACATTCCAGGGTCGAGGCCAGGGAGCTGGGCATGGATATGCTGGACAAGGTCGGGATCGCAGACAAGGCAGAGACCTATCCCGGTTTCCTGTCCGGTGGACAGCAGCAGCGCGCCGCCATTGCCCGTGCCTTGGCCATGCAGCCGGAGGCCATTCTCTTTGACGAACCCACATCCGCTCTGGATCCGGAACTTGTGGGAGAGGTGCTGGCTGTGATCCGCCGTCTGGCTGAAGAGGGTACCACCATGCTGGTGGTCACCCATGAGATGAACTTTGCCAGGGATGTTTCCAACAAAGCTCTGTTTCTCCACCAGGGAAAGATAGAGGAACAGGGAAAACCGGCAGAGTTGTTTTCCAAACCAAAATCACCACGATTACAACAATTTTTATCCAGCTCGACAGGCTAGCCTCATCTGTCGTCCGGGAACATCACTTATTATTGAGGCATCAGGAGAAGTATCATGACAAAAAACATGAAGAAACTGGCATTATTTTCCGGCTCCATATTCCTGGCTGCGGCTCTGTTCACCAG
Source organism: Desulfobulbaceae bacterium (assembly GCA_030633145.1). GTDB lineage: Bacteria > Desulfobacterota > Desulfobulbia > Desulfobulbales > Desulfobulbaceae > DAOVTM01. The sequence continues at coordinate 7,414 of DAOVTM010000160.1, read as the reverse complement.
TCCGGTAACCGCTGGAGACGAAGTCAGGATCGCCACCGAGGGTGCCTATGCACCATACAACTATGTGGATGATAACGGCAAACTGGCGGGATATGAAATCGACCTGGGCAACGCCCTCTGTAAAGAGGCGGGACTGACCTGCACATGGATTGCCAACGAGTGGGACTCCCTCATCCCCAACCTGCTGGCAGGCAACTATGATGCGATCATGGCGGGGATGTCGGTCACCGAGGAACGTAAAAAGAGCATCAAATTCAGTGAAGAATACTATCCTGTTGCCCCGTCCCTGTATGCGGCTGCGGCTGGCAATAAGCTTGACCTCTCCGCCCTGAAAGGGAAGAAAATTGGCGTTCAAGGTGCAACTATCCAGGCTGCCTTTGCGGAAAAGACCTATGGCGCAGACAATACAATCCTCTCCTTTGAAACCTTTGACCAGTCTGTCGCAGACCTGATGGCGGGTAATATTGACATCCTGCTTGCTGATGGCGACCCACTGCAACCGGTTGTCGAAGCATCCAAGGGTGGTCTGGCATTTATCGGTGAAGGAGTACGTATCGGCGGCGGCAATGCCATCGGGATGCGCCCAAAGGATGCCAAACTGGCTCAACAGTTCAACGATGCCCTTGCCTCGCTCAAGGCCAAAGGAACGGTGGATACCTTGATTAAGAAGTACTTTAAGAACGGTCCATTTTATTCCAAATAGGCTGCCAATCGTTGTCAGGACATTTGTTGTCAGGACATTCGTTGTAAGGACAGAGAGCAAAAGGCTCGTCTCATTCGGGTCTTTTGTTTTCCCCACAGCTCCCTGCTGACCAAACCGACCTTTCATGCTTGAATCCATTATCACCTTTTTAACCCAGTGGCTGGGAGAAGACACAGGAGCAACGCTTGCCTATATCAGTAACGGCAAGCATCTGGCCTGGTATGCCAGTGTTCGCTTTACCCTGATCACTGCGGTTGCCGGTGCAGGCTGCGCAGTGCTGTTCGGACTGCTGGGCGCGGCCATGAAACGTTCGTCTTTTCTCCCCTTCAAGTTGGCGGGTGATTTTTATACCACCATTGTGCGCGGGATTCCGGATGTACTCTTTATCATCTTTTTTCCCCTGGCCTTTGAACAGGCCGTAGAGTTTCTCATGTCCAGGGTAAAATGTTCCCCGGAGGCGATCGCAGCGGCAACACAATGGCCTCCCTGCGATGCGGCCCAGTGGTATCTTGGTACCGGACACTACCTCACCATGGCCTGTATCTCGCTTGGCATAGTCTATGGAGCCTTTGCCGCCAATGTGATCCACGGTGCCATGCAGGCCGTCCCCAGGGGGCAGTTGGAAGCAGCAGCGGCGTACGGTTTTACGCCACGCCAGGTCTTTTGGCGTTTCCAGGTGCGGCAGATGTGGATCTATGCCCTGCCCGGTCTCTCTAATGTGTGGATGCTCCTGCTCAAGGCAACCTCCTTCCTCTCCCTGTTGCAGATTCCGGATATTGTCCTCTGGGCTGACCGACTGGGTTCGGCAAATTACTTCCCCATCAAGGGGCTGGTGCATCCAGACTGGCGCTGGAAATACTACCTGGTTCTTTTTGTTTTCTTTATCCTCCTGACCTTGCTCTCGGAATGTTTTTTTGCCATCCTGCAGGCGCGTGCCAGCCGTGGAATAGCCATACCTGAGGGGGGAGAATGATGTTTGAATCCCTGCTTCAATCCCCATTTATGCAGGATGTCATTACCTTGGGTAAACCTGCCCTCTTCAACCTCTACTTTGCCCTGGCATCCATCCCACTGGGCTTTCCCTTTGCCGTGCTGCTGGCAGTGGGTAAGGCCAGCAACAACCGGCTGATCTCCCTGCTGTCACGGGTTTATATTTACGCCTTTCGCGGATCGCCGCTCTTTATCCAGCTCTTCATGTGTTACTCGATGATGCTGGCCTTAAATCAGCCTTTGTGGAAGCCATGGGGCATTGATCATATTGTCCTGCACCCGCTTTTTTTAGGCCCCACTGTCCTTATTCTCAACACGAGTGCCTATGCGGCTGAGATCTTTTACGGTGCCATGGCAGCGGTTCCCAGGGGTGAAATCGAGGCGGCTCTGTCTGTGGGCATGAAGCCGAGACAGATCTTTCGCAGTGTGACCTGGCCCAATATGCTCCGTCTGGCCTGGCCAGCCTATACCAATGAAATGGTCTTTCTCTTCCACGCCACCACCCTGATTTACTTCACCCTGCCGGTGATCAATGAACAGAAAGATTTAATGAATAAAGCGGGAGAACTCTTTGAAAGGGATTATAACGTGTTCCTGCACTTTGGGGTGGCTGCTCTCTACTTTTTATCTATCTCAATCCTGATTTTCTGGGTGGCGGGCATGATCCAGAGACATCTGAATAAACATATCACCGGTGCTAAAACACGCCTGTGGTTCAAGCCTAAATATCTTCGCTGATCATCAGCGAAGATATCTCTGTTCATACTCTCTGATAACGGCTACCAATTTAGCCGAGACATTTTCGCACCACTCTCGTTCCTACGCTCCAGCGTGGGAACGTCCCCGAGACCGCTGGAGCGGTCATTCAAGGTTCCCACGCAGGAGCATGGGAACCAGTGGAGAAATGTTAGATTAATTGTGCATTAGTACTTACCCTGGTATCGGCGACTTACAGTTACAGCACAGCGTATCCCACAACCCTAATTGGAGCTTAAAGCCTGTACATAAAGAACGGTAATTTCATTTGCCAGGTCAGTCAAGTTGTTTGTAGTGGTCAGCACCATGATAGGCAGACCGCCTTTACGCACATCAAGGAAAAACGGTTCTACTTTTTTCCACTGCTCTTTTGTTGTGTTCAGCAAATGGGTTATCTCCGGGGTATTTCGCCCCTCAGCAAGTAACAGATTAAGAGCGGAATTAAAATCCCGAGTAGCATTTTGCAGTTGATAAACAGTACTTTCATCCTGAAATCCAGAGCTATAGGCTATGTAATATTTTGCGATCCGCTGTGACAGCATACGCTGCTTGCCAGAGATATTGATGATACGATCCGTTGATGAAGCTGACAACTGTTCGAGCTGTAATACAATATTATGGCTGGCCTCCAGCAGAGTTTCGCTCAGTTGCAAAACCTGGGCAGCGTTCTCCTTGCTATAAGGCTGCGTAACCAACGTGTTGAGCCTGGAAGCTGAAACATCAACGGAAGAGAGTGCCTCCTGAATCTCACTGTCTTTCACCCCTGCGGTCAGTGCCTTATGATTGAAGTTAAATTTCCCTCTCGCAGACTCCAGTTCAAGGATGGCATCCTCTTTATAGACATCCTTGGCCTGATACAGATACGCCTTGGCTATCTGCTGCGATAACATTCGCTGCATTCCAGCCTTATTGATAAGTTCAGAATTTTCAGCTGCCGACACTGGCCCTGTCAGAAAAGCAACACAAAGAACTCTCAGTAAAGAGATAATTCCGCATTTTACACCATCCATAAAAATCTCCTTGGTTTTTTCTTTTTTTTGGAAGCCTCGTTCCCACGCTCCTGCGTTCCCTCGTTACCACGCTCCTGCGTGGGAATGGATTATGGACGCTTCAGGTAAGCGAGCCAGCGAGACTCCGTCTGTCTTGTATAGCTGCCGCTGGAGCGGCGAAGTAAGGTTCCCAGATAAGCGCAGACTTCGAGCTGGAGCTTGGGAACCAGATTGTGCGAAAAGTGTCAACTGGCAAATGAAGGATGCCTTATTATTGATGTGGATAATTGACGTTACATCTCCGACAAACGCAGATACAGCTCACGACCAACCCAGGCATCGGTGGCTGCATAGCGTACCTGAGCCATGGTTAGCTCCTCCTTTGCCCAGTTACTTGTCTGAGCCGATTTCGAGATACGAAATCCCAGCACTACGGCGGCCAGTCCGCGCAGCCCCTGGTTTTGTATTCCCTTTTCCTGAGCCATCCTGCCCAAATCGACAAACCCCTGGGGTGAAAATTCGTCTATCTGTCGCAGTTCCCGGAGATCAAAGGCCAGTGAGACTCCCGCCTTAATGATATTCGGGTTGCTCAGCAGGTCAACAACAGTTTTTGCTAAACCGATACCCCGTAGCTGAAAGAGATAGATCGTCTCTGCGCCTGCCAGTTGCAGAAGTGAGGGTAAATATTTTTTTCCCTTGGTAAAGGCTGGTCTGGTTTCGGTGTCAAAACCGAGGACACTCTCTCTGTTCAACTGCTGGATAGCATCGGCTGCTTCACCCTCTGAACGGACGAGTTGGATCGCCCCTTCCCATTTCTTAATGGGACAGTTGTTTATCTCCTCCCTGCTCATTCGCCGGTCAAAACCGGGTCTGGAATCTGTCTGACTTTTTTGCAAAATAATGATTCTCTCTGCCTGTTTTTACGACCTATTTCTTAACGGATTGCGCGGCCTTAACCTGTTTAAAGACAATGTCAGAACGGGTACTGTTCTCTTTAATTCGAGTCGTTGCGGTGATCAGCTCTATGGAGCGCATCAAGGTAAGAATCTCCTCCATCAGCTTGTGAATGGAAACACCCTTGGACTTGGAGAGCATTTTGCTGAGCTGGTTTACAGCCTCCCGTGCCTCATCAGCCAACCTTGCCGGACGCATAATAAAAGTGGAGTAATTGCTCTGTCCAACCGTGGCAGTCAGCTCTGTACCCAGTTCTCCGGCCAACTCAGCAGGCACCTCTTCCATTGGCTGAACCCCGGTAAGCAAAGCCTCCAGACTGGTCTTTCCGTTTGCAATATAGAGCATGGTATCAGTCAAAACCAGGGCGGGTTGCGCTGCCTCGAGGGGCAGCATGGTCCAGTAATAGATGGTATGACCGTTGACATCTTCATGCTGCTCAGCCCCGTAGCCCTGAGCGGCCATGTTTTCACGCAGCCTGTTCACCAGTTGTTGTACAATCTCATGATCTCGTACCTGAAGAAAGAGAATAACCCTGGGCAGCTGAAACCAGCCAGCAGAGACAATATCCCTGACTACCAGACCGGCCTGGGGTCCGACTGCGGCAACCATCTCTTCAAGGGAAAGGCCAAACTCCTTCTCCATTGCCGCACTGGAGCGTTTATACTGCTTCTCATCTACCTTTGCTGCCAGTCCTTTGAAAGACTCCTGATCAACTGTGGATATCCAGTAATAGGCCAGCATTTTACCTGCCAGCAATCCAAGGGTCTGATTGGTGTCAGAAAGGGACTGATACTGCTGTTGCACCAACGGGTTCAGGGCAGCAAAGGTATAATCAAACTGATTGATAATACGCAGCTCTCCTTCCTGCCCGATAATTTGTGAACTGATTCCCTGGAAACCCTGGAGGAGTGCTGCACTGTCCCTGGCCGTCTGATCATCAAACCCATTCATCAAATCGGCCAGAGCTGCCAGGTTAAAATATGCCCTGGCATAAACACGCTCTGCACCAGAATCTGTCCACAACGCACCAGCCCGAACAAACCCTTTACTCTCCTGCAGGGAACAGGCTTCTGTCTGCTGCCGGACAGCGGCCACGATCCGCTCCGGGGCATAGGCGAGGATCAACACCCCCTTTTCAGCGTATCCATAAATAACCTCCTGGTTCTCATCATCCAGCAGGATGCGGGTCATGGCAAGCCCGTCCACGGTTTCATTGGAAAAATTCTTACTCATCACCAGACGGGCAAAGCTGTCAACGGGTCCGGTGACCGATGAGGTGGCAAAGATCAACAGAGATCGTTCCAGTTCCTTTTCCGGATTCTCCTCCAACCGGACAGGATCGGGAGGGAGCAGGGCTGCCACCACATCATCGCCAAAAACCTGACGAAAGGCGGGGTTGGTCAAGACTTCGGCCAGTCCATCATAAAAATCATCATAGCCCTGCAACACTTCCGGATTGGTGCCAAGTTCCGTTAAAACTCCGTGGACTGCGGGTTTGGCAAATCTCATACCCAGGGCAGTGGTGGGAAACTCTTCACTCAAACCCTTTAGATCGAGCAGGCTGACCGTTGCCAGGGTCTCCTGGGGCAGATAAGCAGCGTAATAGTCATCGCTGAATGGACCAATGGCTGTACGGTTGAGATAGATAGCCGCACCAACCAGTCCAACAACAACAATAAGAATGACAAGAAATTTTTTCATAAATCTTTTTCAGCTAACTCCACTTCCCCAGGTTTGAGACAGAAAAAGGCGAACTGAAGCAAATCAGTCCGCCTCAGCATACTGCCTGCAAGGTATTGATTACAACTTAAACGTCAGACCGCAGCTCACCAGGTGGGCAGCAGCATCGTCAAAGGTTCCATTGATCTTGTCGTTATGCACATCACGAGTTTCCTTAACATCGTACAGGTAGGCCATACCAATATCAAGGGAATCAGAGATCCGGTAACGCGCTCCCACCGAATAGAGCATGGCATCGGAATCAGGGAGTTCAAAACCCAGGTTTTCTTCAGGAATCGGACTCTCATCAAGGGCAAGACCGGCCATCAGGGTCCAGGCATTGATATCGTAACTGGCACTGAGCCTGAAGCAGTCAGTATCTTGCCAGTCTTCAGACACTGGGCTGTCAAAGGCCGCAGTCAGGTAAGGATTACCCAGGCCGGTGGAATAGATAAAATCCAGGTTATCATATTCCGACCAGAAGGTGCGATCATACTCCAGTTCAACGGTGAGTTGCTCAAAAAAGGTATAGGAAGCAGCCACAGCCAGGACAGCAGGCAGAGGCACCGATACTTCCGCATCCCCCTGATACAGGGAACTACCGGCAAAGGAAGCAGAGGTTGCCAAGGTTGCGTCTCCCTCAAACTCCATATCAATGTTGGAACGGTAGGTCAGGGCTATGGAAATCTCCTTAACTGGTCTCAAAGTAGCAGCCAGGTTATAGCCCCACGAGAGGGTATCACCTTCCATCTCCCTGCTCGCAGTTACTCCGCCGTTGTCTTGGGAAATCATGCCTGCGCTGCTCACCTCGGCCTCGGCATAAATCCCCCTGATACCGGCGGCCAGGGAAAATTTATCATTTACTTTATAGGAAACCGACGGGTTAGCCTCAAGGATCGCCAGGCTGAACTTTTCAGCAAAGGTTCTGGGAAAGGGATCCTCCCACTGTTTGGTCAGACCTCCAGGGGCATCCAGGCTGAGTCCAACCCGGAAGCCGCTGTAATCAGGAGAAACCACGAAAAAGGTAGGGATAAAAAAATCCTCGGCCTCAGATTCACCGTCATACAGAGCAGTCCGGTTATCAGTATAGGTGATACTGGTTAAACCAATATACATCGCATCCACTTCAAACCAGGCCCGATCCTCAAGCCAGGACATATTGGCAGGATTGGCAAAGGCGGCATCAGCACCCGGAGTATAGGCTACATAGGCTCCAGCCCTGGCAGTTGAGTTGACCGACTGTTCCGGAATGCGATAGCCGGCAGCATAAACCGAACCAGCGGCAAAGATCATTCCGAGTGTT
>DAOVTM010000306.1 GCA_030633145.1 Desulfobulbaceae bacterium | reverse complement strand
CCACCAGGATACGATCCCCTTCATCGAACTTACCCTCCAGGATTTCCAGAGCCAGCTGGTCTTCAATGAACCGCCGAATGGCCCGTTTAAGCGGACGCGCTCCATAGGCTGGGTCATAGCCCGCCTCCACCAGAAACTCTTTAGCCTCATCGGTGAGGCGGATATAGAGCTTGCGAGCCTCAAGACGCTTAGCCATCCGATTGATCTGAATATCAACAATCTGCATCAGGTCGTCCCTGGTCAAACCCTGAAAGGTGATGATCTCATCCACCCGGTTAAGAAATTCCGGTCGGAATTGCCTGTGAAGTAAATCATCCACCTGCTGCCGCATTGCCTCCAGGTCTTTCTGACCAAGTTCCATGATGATATGGCTGCCCAGGTTGGAGGTCATAATCATGATAGTGTTCTTGAACGACACTGTCCGTCCCTTACCATCGGTCATGCGTCCATCATCCAGCACCTGCAAGAGAACATTGAAGACATCGGGATGCGCCTTTTCAATCTCGTCCAGCAGCACCACCGAATAAGGCCGCCGCCGCACTGCCTCGGTGAGCATCCCGCCCTCATCATAGCCCACATAGCCGGGAGGAGCTCCGATGAGCCGAGCCACCGAGTGTTTCTCCATATATTCGGACATATCAATACGAATCATGGCCTGAGCCGAATCAAAGAGAAAATCTGCCAGACTGCGAGCCAGTTCGGTCTTGCCCACCCCTGTAGGTCCGAGGAAGATAAAGGAACCCAGGGGGCGGTCAGGATCCTGCAACCCTGCCCTGGCACGCCGCACTGCATTGGCAACCGAGGTAATGGCCTCTTTCTGACCAATCACCCGCCTTGCCAGTTCCTCTTCGGCATGAACCAGCTTTTCCTTTTCCCCTTCCAACAGTTTATCCACTGGAATACCAGTCCACTTGGCAACCACGGCAGCCACATCTTCCGAGGCCACCTCCTCCTTGAGCATCTGGTGATCCTTCTGGATCTCTTCCAGTTTTTTATTCGCTCCTTCCAGCTCTTTTTCCAGCTCTACGATCTTGCCGTAGCGGATCTCCGCCACCTTGCTCAGTTCTCCTGCCCGCTCAGCCTGCTGCTCCTGCACATGGGTATCATCGATCCTGGTCTTGATCTCCCGGATGGACTGAATTACGTCCTTTTCCAACTGCCACTGACCCTTCATGCCGTTGAGCTGTTCATTGAGATCGGCAAGCTCTTTTCTAAGCTTTTTCAGATGTTCTTTGGATGCCTTGTCCTTTTCCTTTTTCAGAGCCTCCTGCTCAATCTCCATCTTGATCCGTTTCCGATCCAGCTCATCAATTTCGGTGGGCATGGAGTCAATCTCAATGCGCAGTTTAGAGGCGGCCTCGTCTATCAGGTCAATGGCCTTATCCGGCAAAAACCGATCCGTGATATAGCGATTTGAGAGTATGACCGCTGCCACAGTGGCATTATCCTGGATACGTACTCCATGATGTACCTCATATTTTTCCTTGATGCCGCGCAGGATGGCAATGGTATCCTCTTCACTGGGTTCCAGTACCAGTACCGGCTGGAAACGCCGCTCCAGAGCCGCATCCTTTTCTATATACTTGCGGTACTCGTCCAGGGTGGTGGCACCCACACAGTGCAGCTCACCACGAGCCAGAGCCGGTTTGAGCATATTGGAGGCATCCATGGAACCCTCTGAGGCACCCGTCCCCACCAGGGTGTGGATCTCGTCAATAAAGAGGATGATCTCACCCGCCTTTTTCTCCACCTCCTTGAGAACCGCCTTGAGCCGGTCTTCAAATTCGCCCCGGTACTTTGCCCCGGCAATCAACAGGCCGAGGTCAAGGGAAATAACCTGCTTTCCTTCCAATGTGGCAGGAATATCGCCGTTGACGATGCGCTGAGCCAGTCCTTCCACTATGGCGGTCTTACCCACGCCCGGTTCACCGATCAGGACAGGATTGTTCTTTGTCCGCCGACTCAAGACCTGGATGATGCGCCGCACCTCTTCATCCCTGCCAATGACCGGGTCGAGCTTGCCCTGCCTGGCCGCATCAGTGAGGTTGAGGGCATATTTTTCCAGAGCCTGATATTTATCCTCCGGGTACTGATCTGTCACTCGCTGGTTGCCTCGGATGGTTGTTAATGCCTGCAAGAACCCCTTAGCTGTAACCCCCAGCTCCTTGAGCATCTTTGCCGCAGCCAGAGAGCTGCTCTTCAGGATTGCGAGAAAAAGATGTTCCTGGCTGACATACTCATCCTGCATGGACGATGCCTCTTTAAAGGCCAGATCCACCAGATTCCTGAAATCCTGGGACAGGTACGACTGCCCGGCTCCAGCACCAGACACCTTGGGGAGTTTATCGATTAACTGGTTAGTTCGGGTCAGAGCCGTGGCAGGCTCAATCCCCATCTTCTGCAGCACCGGGACAACTACCCCTTCGGGCTGCTCCAGGATGGTCTTGATTAGATGTTCCGCCTGCATTTCCTGGTTACCGAACTGCTCGGCAACCTTCTGGGCGGCCTGGATTGCTTCCTGTGATTTTACGGTGAGTTTATCAAACTGCATACCTCCTCCTTTCCTGTATCTCGTGCTGATTGGATGCTCCTTAAATCACTCACAAAACAGGATTTAAAAATTGTTTTATTTGCAAGAAAAGATAAGGATGATTCTCAGGATGTCAAGATAACAGAAGCCAGAAGGCAGAAACCAGAGGACAGAGAGTGATGGGGTGAGCAGGCAGGAACGTCTAAAAAATATCTGAAAACAAAAAAAAGCCCCTGCCGAAAGAGCGGGAGCCTTTTTTTGCTGCTTACTAACTTACTATATTGAAGCTGTTCAGCCGCAGGATCCAGTGCTGCATGACCCGGAACTGCAACCGCCGCTGCCAACCGGTTTTGTGGAGGTTATGGAAAAACCTGAACGGTATCCCGCCTCAAGAAAATCTACCTTGATGGTACCACAGGAAGAGAGGAGTCCCTCTTCCACGATAAAATCAATACCACCTTCCTGAAATGTCTTGTCGTTATCTTTTGGCTCATCCAGAGCCAATCCCAGTGAAGGGCCGGCTCAACCGCCCTGCATCAAGGCAATACGAACCGATGATTCTATGTTGTTCTGGGCGAGATAGGTTTTCAAATTCTCGACCGCTGAACCTGTTACTTCCAGCATAATAACTATCCTCCTGATGTATTTAAAAAGTAAACTTGGATTATCAATATGATTTCAATCTAAAAAAATGTATCAGATAATCTAAGGTACTTCCGAGTAATTGTCAATGATGTAAAAAAATTTGCCGTTGTTAATACAACGATTATCGTTCCTCAATGGATTTAAGGTGCATAAAAATAGAGAGAAATAAGTTGCGCACAGATAGACTGATGATATATTGTCATGACAGACACGAATAGATCAGATCAACAGAGGACTAAAAATATGCGTAAAATTGTCATTTCAACCGGTGGCGGTGATGCACCCGGTCTCAACGCAGTTATCTTTGCGATAGTCAAATCTGCTTACAAGCTCGGCTGGGAAGTATATGGCAGCAAGCATGGGTACAGCGGTTTTTTTAACGGCAATGACCTTATCCGCCTGACTCCAAAGGATGTTGAGGGGATCATCCCCATTGGCGGCACCATTCTCGGCTCTACCAACAAGGGCAATCCTTTTGCCATGCCCATTGAGAATATTGCCGGTGATATCACCCTGAAGGATGTTTCAGACCGGGCCATGGACAACTTCAAGCAGATGGGTTTTTCCTGCCATATCGCCATTGGTGGAGACGGCAGTCTGGAGATAGCCCATAGATTTGCTCTCAAAGGGATGCCGGTCATCGGAGTTCCCAAGACCATTGACAACGACCTGGAGGCCACAGACCGTACCTTTGGTTTTGACACTGCCGTTGCCACTGCCAGCGACGCTCTGGACAAGCTCCACTCCACTGCCAAATCCCACGACCGGGTCATGGTGGTGGAGGTCATGGGGAGGGACTGTGGCTGGATCGCACTCTATTCCGGTATTTCCGGGGAAGCCGATGTTATTCTTATCCCGGAAATCCCCTTTGATATGACTGCGGTCTGCAAAAAGATTACCAATAATGAGCTGCACGGCAAGCCCTATTCCATTGTGGTGGTTGCCGAGGGAGCCAGAGCCAAAGACGGTGACGTAATCAACCAGGGCAAGGGCGAAACCGGGCGGGAAGAGATGGTGCTGGGCGGTATCGGCCAATGGGTTGCCGACGAGATCCGCCAGCGGATCGGCAAGGATACCCGCTCACTGGTGCTTGGTCATTTACAGCGCGGCGGTTCCCCGACCACCTTTGACCGGATGCTGGCTCTGCGCTTTGGCGCGGCAGCGGTACGCATGGCCCAGGAGAACATCTTTGATCAGATGGTCGCCTGGATTCCCCCCACCATGTCCTCGGTACCCATTGAAGATGCCATCCGGGAACGCAAACAGGTTGACCTGGAGAGCGATAAGGTTCAAACGGCCCGGGATATTGGTATCTGCCTCGGTGATCACGATCCCGCTGATCTCGATTAAGCCTGATTAAAGGTGATTCAACATGTCCAGCACTGACTCCCTGCAGGAGGTTTATGACCGTTTACTGACCCACTTCGGGCCGCTGAACTGGTGGCCCGGAGAGACGGTATTTGAGGTTATGGTGGGGGCGATCCTCACCCAGAATACCAACTGGGGCAACGTGGAAAAGGCCATTGCCAACCTGCGGGCTGAGAACCTGTTGAGTTTCGAGGCCATGTCCACACTGGCGAAAGAAGAGCTTGCCGCCTATATTCGCCCTGCCGGATATTATAACATCAAGGCGGATCGGTTGGGCAATTTCTTTGCCATGATTCTGGAACAGTGGGATGGGGATCTGGATTTTTTTCTCGACCAGCCGGTTGAAGCACTGCGGGTACAGTTGCTGGCCGTGAAGGGGATCGGCCCGGAGACTGCTGATTCCATGATCCTCTACGGTGCGAAAAAACCGATCTTTGTGGTGGATACCTACACCCACCGTATCCTTTCCCGCCATGGAATCATTCCAGACGAGTACGGTTATTTTGAGATCCAGGAACTGTTTATGGATAACCTGGCGCTTGATACAAATTTATTCGCTCGGTACCACACCTTACTGGTTCATGCTGGCAAGGATTTCTGTAAGAAATCAAAACCACAATGTGACTGCTGTCCGCTATCCGGCCTGGGTGGGGTGAAGGATTGCAATTGAATATCAGTCATTTGCTGATTCCCAGCGCATG
>DAOVTM010000288.1 GCA_030633145.1 Desulfobulbaceae bacterium | reverse complement strand
GTCTTAACCCCGTTCCAAAACCGGTCAGCTCCACAACTTCGATGATGGTCTCCTTAATAAATGGGGATGGGTCTTAACCCCGTTCCAAAACCGGTCAGCTCCACAACTTCGATGATGGTCTCCTTAATAAATGGGGATGGGTCTTAACCCCGTTCCAAAACCGGTCAGCTCCACAACTACTTTCGCCGCTGGATTCTACGTCTCCGATGCAGAGTCTTAACCCCGTTCCAAAACCGGTCAGCTCCACAACAAAAATCGGGAAGATGAAGCAGAAAAATCAGGCTGTCTTAACCCCGTTCCAAAACCGGTCAGCTCCACAACTTTAACCCCCGGATTGAGGTTCTGATTCAGGAGAAAGTCTTAACCCCGTTCCAAAACCGGTCAGCTCCACAACTTCAGGTAAAGGTACCTGCCCCAGCCACTCAGACCGTCTTAACCCCGTTCCACAACCGGACAGCTCCACAACTCCCTGAGTTATTGAAAAGATAGGTGTCAGAAGGTCTTAACCCCGTTCCAAAACCGGTCAGCTCCACAACAAGAACAGATGCAATAAAAGCCGCAAATGCGGCTGTCTTAACCCCGTTCCAAAACCGGTCAGCTCCACAACAGTACCCATTTTTTCCGTTGTTAGAACAACCGGTTATCCGGTCATTTGCGACTGGTACCCTTTTGATACCCCTGTCGCATCCTCAGACACCCTGAAAACCCCAATTTTCCCAATAATATCAACGTGCGACCCACATTACCCTCTGCACTTCCTGTAACACACTGTTAATTCGTTCTTTTCGTCAAAAACCTCCTTTTTCTCCAGGCAAACTGTCGCACTGGTCGTTGTATTTGATTTTATTAACAATTTATTTTTTCACATTCCAGCAGGATGCAACACTTTTATAATTCTACTAACTGGTATCAGTTTACACTATTACAAAGGGTGCGTCAAAGGTTACTCTGCCGTTGCCATCAATAGAGACAGCATCCACATCCTTGCGGCAGAGAAAATAATAACGAACCTGATCCTCGTCTGCGTTAATCCATTTTGCCAGTCGCTGCTGGAGTTCTGCCAATTGCTCCGGGGTCAGGTGACATTCAAAGATACTCTTCTGAACCCGGACTCCGTAGTTGCCCAGTTCTTTTGCCACCCGGTACAACCGTCTCCTGTCGCAGACATCAAAGCAGACTACCACCATATCCGTCATAGCAGGAAAAAATCAGGGAACTCTGTCTTGATTCCCTGACCCTGGATGACAATCCGTTCCGTACACCATTTACAGAGCGGATACCAGCGGATAGAATCGTCTGTTTCGATCTGTCCGGCCAGGGTCTGCTGCAAGGTCTCCTGTTGACTGCGAGTCAGCTCGCATTCAAAGACACTGTACTGAACCCGTGTTCCATGGTCATAGAGTGTTTTTCGTACCCTGGCACGGATACGGTCACTGGTAATATCATAGGTGACCATCCACCGCTTGCTCATCGTATTACCATTGGTGTATATTGTGCTTCACGACCCTGGATGACCGCTGCAAGATGATGGACTTGATGTTCCAGGCATCTCCGGTAATCGATCCGTAACCCGCTCACCGGGTGGGTGATGGGCGAGTTCATCTTCTTTTCCAGTTCTTTGATAAAGAGCTTGCGGGCTTCATTTTTCATCAGACAACCCTGGCCGGAACCGTCAGGCATGATAAATTGCTCCGGGGTTATCCGCCGGTTCAAGACCAGGTTCAAAACGACAATGTCAACTATAATAGCCCGAAATTCTTCGATCAGGTCAGAAACCAGGGCAGGGTGACCGGCTCGAACCTGGTGGAGAAATCCCACCTGCGGATTCAGACCTCGAGAGCGGAGAAAAGAGTAAATATTATAAAACAGCAGGGTGTAGCCATAGGACAGCAGTGCATTGACCGGGTCTTTTGGCGGCTGCCGGGTACGACCGTTAAAACACCAGTCTGGATCTAACACCCTGGACAGGGCGGAAAAATAGATACGGGCGGCTGACCCTTCATGACCCCGGATGGAGTTGAGGTTGTCTGCTCCGGCGAGTTCGGCGATAATGGATTTCAACCGGTCTGCGGCTCCACCAATATCCAGGTTTCGCTTCCGTTTAAAGCGGAGCAGGAGCGTTCGGCAGTTGCTGATTTTTGCCCGAATACATACCCTGGACAGGTTGAGGCAGAATTCAGGTTCTTCAGCCCGTTTGAACTGGTCACGGTGGAGAAATACCGGATCGGTGCTAAAGGCATCGACAACGCCGTGAAATCTGCCGCTGCCGGAGAGCAAATAAATGGGAATCTTGGCCTGCAGGCAGAAGTGCATGGCCTGGGTAGTGATCTGGGCATTGCCGAAGATCATAATCTGATCCACTTTGATGGCCGGTATCCGCTGGAAGACCACCCCCTTTTTTTTCACCGTAAACCGTTCCGATTCTTTGCCCAGGACATTGCCGTGTTCCAGGATGTACAGGGTGCGCAGGCGTGGATCAAGCTCTGTTGTTGTCTTTTTGTTGTGACTGACCGGCGGGTCAAGGGGGGCTACCTGCTCAATATGCTCTGGGTAGTGTTCTGCCCTGATGCCTGCCTCGGCAAGAGCCAGGGACATTTCTGTACCTGGATTCTGGTAGCGGATGATTCTGGCATTAACCTCTTCCTGGTCTGCGGCATCAGGTGTATGCTTTTCCTCACAGACATCGGGTATCTGTGCCAGTTGTTCCGTATCAAGAACCGGTGCCTGGTACTCGGGATACCTGGCCTTGATGGCAAGGGAGCGGACAAATTCAACCCCGAGAAAGCGAAAGCCGCCTTTAAAATCAACAACCCGTGTTTTTTGCTCATGCAGTTTCAGACGCAGGGATTCCAGAACCTCGGCTGTGAACTGTAATGCCTTGTCCGCACTCTCCTTTTTGCGGCAGAGGATGAGAAAATCATCGGCAAAACGGATCATACGCAGGTTTTCATCCAGCATGGCCTCATCAAGTTGATCCAGGTAGAGGTTGGCAAGCAGGGGAGAGATGGGCGAGCCTTGGGGAACCCCTTTATGGAGACGAAACCGTTGCGGTCCATCCACGACCAGTGCGGAAAGCCATAACCCGATCAGGTGGATAATTGCTTGATCTGTTACCAGTTTTTTTACTTCTCGCAACAATACCTGGTGATCGATTTCATCAAAAAATGAGCTGATATCGCAGTCAACGACCCAGCTGTACCCGTTATCACGCAACTGCTCCACCCGCTGCAGAGCCATGTTGACGGAACGTCCCTTGCGGTAGGCGTAACTGCACTCTTCAAATTCAGCCTCAAAGAGCGGGGTGAGGACACGAGCCAGCGCAGTCTGTAATACCCTGTCCCGCACCGTGGGGATGGAGAGGGTACGCAGACCGGGATTGTTTTTCTTGGGAACGTGGATGCGGAACAGGGGACGGGGTCGGTAGGTTTCATAGATCACCTCGTCCCGGAGCAGAGCCAGGCTGCTCATCAGGCCGGATTCAAAATCAGCCAGGGTTTCCCGGTCAATCCCGGCACACCCCTTATTGGCCCGTACCTTGTACCATGCCTGGAGGAGGTTGCTGTCGGTTAATACCTGTTGGATGGTGATTGTTGTTTGTTGCATTTTTCAAGAAAATGGGATGCCGGTTACCCCATAGTCGTTACCATGTTTTCGGCTTAAAGCCTGATTTATTGACGATTGCGGCAGAGTTACCCGTGGCACGGATAACGTGCATACCTCGTTTTTCAGCCATCAACGCAGCCTCGCTGTCACTTGTTAAAAATGCCATGGCTCCGAAAACTTTTTTTTCACGATACAACTTTACCCATTGTTTGAAATGCGACATCTTGTGTGTAAAATGCTTTACATCATCCGGTCGGAGAGTAGTCTTTACCTCCACTACAACCACTTCATCCCCATTATGGGCGATAATATCAAATTCGTAATCTGCTGCCGCCCTGCGGCCGCTTTTTAATCTTGTGGTGGTTTCTTCAATGTTTATGCCATAGCTGTTGAGGATGTTAATTAAATCTCCCTCAACCAGGGACTCGATTAATTTACCCCACTGACTGGTAAATAACTGTTCCAGCTTATTTAGTTTTTTATCGGTCTCTTTTGACCTCTGCGCAGCTTCAATGCGGTTTATTTCCATTTGCCGTGCGGTTTCTCTCATGAAGCCCCATATTTCTTTGGGTGTGGCTCCAAGTGTCCTGTATTCATCTGTTGTGGTCATAATTGTCCCCTTTGTTCTTATGTTATCCAGTTGCCACTGGTTTCCACATTGGGGCGTGGGAACGAGAAAACTTTACAACAGATGATAACGATAGATTCAGGCATTTTAAGTTGTCCGTAGGAACGATTTATTGGCGAGTTTTTTACTCTTGTTCCCAAGCTCCAGCTTGGGAACGTAACTTGGAAGCTCCAGCTTCCTGCTGTAATTCGTGAAGTTGGAGCTTCTGTAAAAATGTTCCCAAGCTGGAGCTTGGGAGCAAGAAAAAATTATGGGTAGGTCTTAACCCCGTTCCAAAACCGGTCAACTCCACAACACAGAAATCATGGAACGATGTGAACAACATCATGGGTCTTAACCCCGTTCCAAAACCGGTCAACTCCACAACACAGTACCATATTTTTCTGTTGTTAGAACAGCCGGTTATCCGGTCATTTGCGACTGGCACCCTTTTGGCACCACTGTCGCATCTAAAGACACCCTGAAAACCCTGATTTTGTCAATGATATCAACGTGCGACCCATATTAAGCTGTGGGTTTATGTAACATGCTGATAATACGTTCTTTTCGGTAAGCACCTCCTTTTTGCCCAGGCAAACTGTCGCACTGGTCGTTGCACTGGATTTTATACCCTTGAAAATTTCATCCAACTGGTATCAGTTTACACCATAAGAGAATGTGAGTCAAAGGCTGGTAATTTTTTTCGGATACTCAAACAAAATCAGTTCACCGCTTCCCGGCCCAACCTCCTGCCAGATAGACAGAACAAACTTTATACCCACTATTCCGCAAGTGGGAATATTATAAATATTAGACCCCGTCAACAGGTTGGCTGTCTCTGTGCATTCCGGATTATGGCCGACGAGAAGAGCGGAATTGACCGAATTGGGCAGGTCATGGATAACCCCGTCCATGCCGCCAGCATTTTCAAAATAGAGCCGTTGCTCTTTACTGACAGTATAGTCTCCCAGTTCCAGGCACACCTTTTCAGCGGTTTTTCTGGCTCGCTTTGCCGGACTGGAGAGAACCACATCCAGCTGTAACCCCCAGTCCCGCAACCACGCTCCCATGCGCGGGGCATCTCGTTTTCCACGTTTGTTGAGCGGTCGGTCAATATCGTCCAGGGAAAAATCCTTCCAGCTTGATTTGGCGTGTCTGAGAATATAGAGTGTTTTCAAGGTAAGGTACTCTCAAGGTTGATGAAAAAGGGGGTGGGGAAACCGGCAGAGTACCGGTTTCCCTCAGGCAGGGAGGATTGCTGGGAGAACTGGAGGGAGAGCC